>CANQUR010000011.1 GCA_947627075.1 uncultured Clostridia bacterium | reverse complement strand
TTTGTTGTTTGTGTTTTTTGTTTCGCTTCGCTATTACTTTTTCAATGTACTTCCTGCCCCCTCGCGAGGACAGCTTATGTATATTACCACACCAAAAATAAAAAGTCAACGCTTTTTTGAGCGATTTTTAACTTTTTTTATTTTTTTCGCGGCTTTATAGTACATTCTTGCTTAAATTTCAAACATTTAGGTGCAATTCTCGATCATAACAAATTATATTCCGAACATCAACTCATTTTTGCGCCAAAATATCTTTTAGAAATCGTCCCGTATAGCTCTTTTCGACCTGCGCGACCTGTTCGGGCGTGCCGACCGCAATGACTTGTCCGCCCGCATCTCCGCCTTCGGGACCGAGGTCTATCAAATAGTCCGCCACCTTTATCACATCGAGATTATGTTCGATGACAACTATGGAATTGCCGTTTTTTACAAGCCTATTCAAAATTTGTATGAGCTTATCCACGTCGGCGATATGAAGTCCTGTCGTCGGCTCGTCGAGGATATACAACGTTTTGCCCGTGGATTTGCGACTGAGCTCGGTGGCAAGTTTCACGCGTTGAGCCTCGCCGCCCGAAAGAGTCGTGGCAGACTGTCCGAGCTTGACGTATCCGAGCCCTACCTCATACAACGTGCGTATCTTGTTGTAAATGGACGGGATATTTTCAAAGAAGCTCATCGCCTCCTCGATCGTCATATCGAGCACATCGGCAATGCTCTTATCCTTATATTTGACTTCGAGCGTTTCTTTGTTGTAACGTTTTCCTTTGCACACCTCGCATTGCACATAGACGTCTGGCAAAAAGTTCATTTCTATTTTTTTGATACCGTCGCCATCGCAACTTTCGCATCTGCCGCCCCTTATGTTGAAGCTGAATCTACCCGACTTAAAGCCGCGTTGCATGGCGTCTTGCGTTTTCGCATACAAGTCGCGAATAAAGGTGAAAACGCCCGTATATGTGGCGGGATTGCTACGGGGAGTTCTGCCTATCGGGCTTTGGTCGATGACGATGATCTTGTCCACCTGTTCGAGCCCCTCTATGCCCTTGTGCTTGCCTACGGGAAGTCTGGTACCCATAAGCGCGTTGCTCACCGCGGGGCTTAACGTCTGGTTTATAAGCGTGCTTTTGCCACTGCCCGATACGCCCGTAACAGCTGTCATTACTCCGAGAGGTATTTTGACCGTTATGTCTTTTAAGTTGTTTTGCGCCGCGCCCTTTATCGTTATAAACCCTTTGGGCGTGCGACGAACGCTCGGCACATCTATTTTTTTGTCGCCGCGCAAATAAGCGCCCGTAAGCGATTCCTTGCAATCGAGTATCTTTTGCAGATCCCCTTCCACGACTATTTTGCCGCCGTGAACACCCGCGCCCGGTCCTATATCGAGGATATGATCCGCACTTCTTATGGTTTCTTCATCATGCTCGACGACAATGAGCGTATTTCCGAGATCGCGAAGTTTGATGAGCGTATCTATGAGCTTGCGATTGTCGCGTTGATGCAATCCTATGCTCGGCTCGTCGAGGATATACAGCACGCCCGTAAGCCCCGAGCCTATTTGAGTTGCCAACCGTATTCGTTGCGCTTCGCCGCCCGAAAGAGTAGCCGCCCCGCGCGAGAGCGTAAGATAATCAAGTCCAACGTCGGACAAAAATTTGAGCCTTGCCTTTATCTCTTTAAGTATTCCGCTTGCGATAATGGTTTTGGTTTCGTCGAGTTTGAGCGAGCTCAAAAACGCATTGAGGTCTTTTATCGAGAGCGTGCAAATTTCGGCTATATTTTTATCGCCCACCGTGACCGAGAGCGCCTCTTTTTTCAATCTTTTGCCATGACATTCGGGGCAAGGCGAAGTACGCATATATTTGTAAATATCGCTTTTTACGTATTCGCTCGAAGTCCCGCGATAACGACGTTCGAGATTGGTCACAACGCCCTCAAACGAACCCATGTAACTGCCTTGAAAATTATAAGAGTTATACGAAAGATTGAGTTTTTCGCCCCCATTGCCATAAAGAAGAATATGCTTGATGTCTTCGGGCAGATCCCTGTACGGCGTATCGAGCGAAAATCCGTACTTTTTTGAGAGCGCCTCAAAATACATATTTGCAAAATTGCTGTCGAAGTTCCAACCCGTCAATGTGAGCGCGCCCTCTCTCAAAGATTTGCTTCCGTCGCCATAGATAAGCTCGGGATCTATCTTTTCCAAAAAGCCGAGTCCGCTACATTCGGGACAAGCGCCGAACGGGCTGTTGAAGGAAAACAGCCTCGGCTCCACTTCGGCTATGGATATATTGCAGTCGGGACAAGAATATTTGGTCGAGAAAAGTTCCTCCGTCCCCTCTCGGTCTACGACCACCAATCCGTCCGCAAGTCGAAGAGCGGTTTCTACGCTGTCGGACAGCCTCGATCTTATCCCATCCTTTACTATCAATCTGTCCACGACCACGCTTATGTTGTGCTTGATCTGCTTATCGAGGACTATCTCCTCATCGAGCCCGTAGACCTTCCCGTCCACGTTCACACGCACATAGCCGCTTTTTTGAAAGTCCGTGAACATATTCTTATATTCGCCCTTTCTGCCTCGCACAACGGGCGCATTTATCATTATTCTGCTTCCCTCGGGATAGGACAAAATTCGGTCGAGGATCTGGTCTATGGACTGTTGAGCTATTTCTTTGCCGCAATGTGGGCAATGGACCGTGCCTATCCTCGCATACAAGAGGCGAAGATAATCGTAGATCTCGGTTACGGTGCCCACTGTCGAGCGCGGATTGTGACTCGTCGTCTTTTGGTCTATGGAAATGGCGGGCGAAAGTCCGTCTATACTTTCGACGTCCGGCTTGTTCATCTGCCCCAAAAAGAGGCGGGCATACGACGAAAGCGATTCGACATAGCGTCGCTGTCCCTCGGCAAATATCGTGTCGAAGGCAAGGCTGGTCTTGCCACTGCCCGAAAGTCCGGTAAAGACTATGAGCTTATTGCGCGGCAAAACGGTGCTTATATTTTTGAGATTGTTTTCCTTTGCGCCTTTTATTACTATATTATCCATTCTTTTTCCCTTTTTTGATCTTGGCTTGTAAGTTCTTTAACTCCTGAATTTGATCTCGTAGCTTGATTGCCGTTTCAAAGTCGAGAGTGCTGCTCGCCACAGCCATCATTGCTTTGAGTTTATCTATCTGCTTCGGAATATCGTCGTAATCCACCTTCGTTATCTTTGAGGTGATCTCTAGCGAATTCGATATTTCCTTTACTATCGTCTTTGGAGTTATATTATGCTCTCTGTTGTAATCGCCTTGTATCTTTCGGCGACGCGCCGTTTCGTCCATCGCCGCTTTCATGGAATCGGTGATGACGTCCGCGTACAAAATGACTCGACTGTCCGAATTTCGAGCCGCTCTGCCCACAGTCTGGATGAGCGCGGACGTACTGCGCAAAAAGCCCTCTTTGTCGGCGTCGAGTATGGCGACAAGCATGACTTCGGGTATGTCGAGCCCTTCGCGCAAGAGGTTTATGCCTACGATGACGTCAAAATCGCCTCGACGCAATCCGTTTACTATCTCGATACGCTCCATGGTGTCTATGTCCGAATGGAGATATTTGACCTTTATGCCGTTTTCGCCGAGATAATTAGTAAGGCTTTCGGACATTCTTTTTGTCAAGGTGGTGACGAGCGTTCTGCCGCCCTTTGCCGTCGTCGCCTTTATTTCGGAAAGAAGGTCGTCTATCTGTCCCTCTATTTTGCGCACTTCAATGGGCGGATCCATCAATCCCGTGGGGCGAATGAGCTGTTCGGCGACCGCGCCGCCCGCCTTTTCGAGCTCGTATTTTGCGGGAGTTGCCGAGACATATATGGTTTGCCCTATTCTGTCGTTGAATTCGTTGAAATTGAGCGGACGATTGTCGAACGCCGCCGGCAATCTGAAACCATAATCTACAAGGCTGGTTTTGCGCGCAAGATCGCCGTGATACATTGCCCTTATCTGCGGAATGGTCATGTGACTTTCGTCTATGAACAAAATGAAATCTTTTGGAAAATAGTCGAGAAGGGTGAAGGGCGGTTCGCCCGGCGCTCTGCCGTCAAAGTATCGAGAATAATTTTCTATTCCGCTGCAATAGCCGATCTCTCTCATCATTTCGAGATCATATGTCACCCTTTGATTTATTCGCTCCGCTTCGAGAAGCTTGCCGCTGTTTTTGAAAAACTCCACTCTGTCGTCGAGGTCCTTTTGGATCTGAACGGCAGCCTTGTTCATGCGCTCCTGTTCGACCGCATAGTGACTTGCGGGGAATATAGCGACGTGCTTCAACTTGCTAACTACGTGTCCGCTTACCGCCTCAAATTCGCTTATACAATCTATCTCGTCGCCGAAAAATTCGACGCGAACGGCTATTTCGCTCGAAGAAGCCACGAAAATATCCACTACGTCGCCCTTTACTCGGAAGTTTGTGCGCGCGAACTCGGTGTCGTTGCGCTTATAGTTTATCTCGACCAATCTGCGAATGAGATCGTCGCGCGTCATGGTCATTCCCGGTCGGAGCGAAATGCTCATGCGATAATAATCCTCGGGCGCGCCCAAACCGTAAATGCACGAAACGCTGGATACGACTATGGTGTCCCGCCTTTCTTGAAGCGAACAGGTCGCGGAATGGCGCAACTTGTCTATCTCATCATTTATGGCAAGGTCTTTTTCGATATATGTGTCCGAGGATACAATGTAAGCCTCGGGCTGATAATAGTCGTAGTACGATACAAAAAACTCCACACGATTGTGCGGAAAAAATTCGCGAAATTCGTTGCAAAGCTGTGCCGCAAGCGTCTTGTTGTGCGCAAGGACGAGCGCAGGTCGATTGAGATTTTTTATCACGTTCGCCATTGTGAACGTTTTGCCGCTACCCGTCACCCCGAGCAAAACCTGACTTTTTATCCCATTAAGCACATTTTCGGTCAAGGTTTGGATCGCCTTGGGCTGATCGCCCGTAGGCTTGAATTTGCTGACAAGCTCAAAGTCCATGGCTAAATTATATTACTTTATTTTATTTCGGTCAAGTGAATTAGATAAGCGAAGTCTAAATACGCCTATCGAATGATCAAAAAACTATTTTAATTTTTCGAGCGACTCGACTATTTCTTCGGCGACCTGCTCCACCGTTTTGCCGTCGGTACAGACGGTAATATCGGCATAACGCGAATATGAATCTTCGCGCTCGGCTATAAGCTCGGCTATCTTTTTTGGACTGTTATCTTTCAAAAGCGGTCTCGAAAAATCGTCCTTTGTCCTGCGATAGATCTCCTCCGGCGACGCAGTGAGCCTGACCTTTATAAAATCCTTCATAAGCTCCATATTTCGCTCCGAAAGCGTTATCCCGCCTCCGCAACTTATAACGAAATTATCCTGCCAGATCACCTCGCAAAGGACGTCGTGCTCGTAACTGCGAAAAATGTCCTCGCCGAGCGTTATAAATGCGACCGAAATGGGCATTCCCATGCGCGCCACCAAGGTATCGTCTATATCTATAAAATTCATTCCGAGCTTTTCGGCGACCACTCTGGAAGTGACCGTTTTGCCCGTACCCATCATTCCGATAAACGCGATATTTCTCATACAAGTCTCCTTTTTATTACGTCGATCGCGGCCCTGTATCCGTCTATACCCAAACCGCATATCACACCGTCACATTTTGAGCCCACTACCGAAAATCTGCGATATTCCTCTCTCGCCAAAATGTTGGTAAGGTGCACTTCTATCTTCGGGATAGCGAGCATTGCCACGGCGTCGGCAATAGCCACACTCGTGTGCGAATATCCGCCCGCGTTTATTATAAGCGCGTCTGCATCGCAATTTTGCACTGCGTCTATTATTTCGCCCTCATGATTTGAAGTGAAAAATTCGAGCTTTATCGGATCCGCATACCGTATAAGCTCATTTTGAAGATCTTCAAGCGTAAAGGTGCCGTAGATCGCCTCGCGTTTACCGAGTTTATTGAGATTTGCGCCCGAGATCACAAGTAATTTCATATGCTCTCCTTTATTTTCAAGTATAGTTTGTCTATATCGTTCCTGTCAAATTCCTTGCAATAAAATATTCCGTACGAATATATGGCTTGCGCTATGAGCATCCCCAAACCGTTCGCCGACGAGCAATCGAGCTTTAACGTCTCTCCCGCGTATCGAAGGTCATAGCAAAAGTCGACTTTATCGATCTTGGGGACAAAGGTCTCGGTCACGCAACTCACTACGCCATCGGGCTTAAAAGCTTCGTCGTAAACCTTTATCCCGTATTTCAAAGCAAAAGCAGTAGCTTTATCGATATCTCTGCCCGTGACGGCAACGTTCGCGCCCGATTTTTTAAGCGACGAAGCGCAAGCGGAAGCCGCTCCGCCGTATCCGATCAAAAGCACGTTCGATTTGCTCGCGGACGGAAAATTTCGATTTAGATCGTAAATAAAGCCTTCGCCATCGGTACTGTAACCCGTCATATCCTTAACGGTGACCGTGTTTACGCTTCCGCAATCGGTTTTTATTCCATTCAGATATTTTAAGACTTCTGTCTTGAACGGTTTGGTTACATTGAATCCGTCTGTGCCCTTTGCAAGCTCGCTTATATCACAGAGTCTGCTCGAAGATATGTCACAGATCGAGTACGTTCCCGCCTCGCCGAAAATTTCAAAGAGATGCGCAAATATTGTCGGAGAAAGCGAGTAACCTATCCCGCTTCCCAAAACGAAAAGTTTTTTCATACGAACAACTCCCAAAAGTAAGGATAGCTTATTTCCACGCACTTGTCGTCGTCCACCGTGCCGCCCTCAAATGAAAGCGCGTTGGCTATCGCCATGCTCATTGCCATGCGGTGATCGCTGTAAGCGTGCGCATTTCCACCCCTTAACTTGCCGCCTTTTATCACGAAGCCGTCTTTGAGTTCTTCGATCTCTGCCCCCATATTGCGTAAATTGAGCGCGGTGCACTTAATTCGATCGCACTCCTTGTTTCGCAATGCGCCCGCGTCTTTTATGACGCTCTCGCCCTCTATGGTGCAAGCAAGCGCGGCAAGAAGCGGCAATTCGTCTATTAGCGCCGTAGCCATTTGCCCGCTTATCGTAAACGGTTTGAGTTCCGATCTATTCACTTCAAGATCAGCCCTATTCCCGAAAGCTTCCTCTTTTATATTGCCGCCTATGCTGACAAGAAAATCTATGAGTTCCCTTCGCGACGTGCCTACATCCTTTATATAACAAAATCCCTTTTTGAGCGCAAGCACAATGGGATATGCCGCCGAAGAAATATCCCCCGGAACATTGACTTCCGCACCGACGAGTTTGCCGGGATAAAGTTCTATAATTCCGTTTTCGGTTTTTATGTCCGCGCCGAAAGTTTTGAGCATATCCTCGGTATGCGACCTCGTCTTTATCCTTTCGGCAACGGTCGTTTTTCCGCTTGCATTAAGTCCGGCAAGCAGCACGGCACCCTTTATTTGAGCCGAAGGCAATGACGGAACAAAGTCTATCCCATGCAAAGACGCACCGGTGATCTTGAGCGGTGCAAAGCCGTTTTTGCTCTCTATTTTCGCACCCATGTCCGTCAAAGCGTCGATAAGCGCCTTCATACTGCGGCGACAAAGAGAGTTGTCGCCCGTAATAGTTGCCGTCACGTCATGACCCGCAAGCGCGCCCGCAAGCAAACGCATTGTCGTTGCCGAATTGCGTGCGTCTACGTTCGCGTTTATCATTTTGCCGCCATTTATGATGAGCCTTCCTCTGTCGAACTCGACTTCGGCACCGAGCGTTCCGACTGCATTTATCGCCGCAACGGCATCACCGCTCAACAACGGATTTTTTATGACGGTCTTGCCATGCGCGAGCATTCCCATTACAGCCGCGCGAATCGTAATGCTCTTGTCGGGCGGAGGAGTGAGCACGCGGTTGAATTCCTTTATCGGTTTGATCCTCATTACATAGCTCCCTTCAAAAGCCGTAAAAATTCGCTTCGACTCAAAACCACTTCGCGTATGTCTCCTATCCCTTGAGGATACATGATGCTTATACCGCCTTTATTCTTTTTGTCGGACATGGCGATGACAGTTATCGCCTCTGCGTCGAGATTGAGCGGCATTTTGCCTATATATTTATACAAATACGATTGGATCTCATAAAAATAATTATGTTCGAGCAAGTCTCGAAGCATGGCTGTTTCGAGCTTCATTCCTATAAGCACGCTCTTACCGTGCGAAAGCCCGGTAAGCATTTCGACGGCATGTCCTACAGTATGTCCCATATTGAGTGCTCTGCGCGGTCCATTGTCGGAAAGGTCCTTTTCCACTATATCGCTTTTTAACTTTATACATTTTTTGACGGCTTCGACCGCGTCGAATTTGCCGTGCATAAATTCGTAAAGGTCGGCGTCCATAAGCGACATTTTGACGATTTCGCCCATTCCGCTTTCGAATTCGCGTTGTGGCAAAGAATTGAGATATTTTGTCTCGACATAGACATCGGGAAGATTGAATGCGCCTACCGCGTTTTTTATGAGTCCGACATTGACTGCCGTCTTGCCGCCCACGCAACTGTCTGCCATTGCGAGCAATGATGTGGGAATAAAACTCCACTGTATGCCGCGCATATATATTGACGCAACGAAGCCGGTAAGGTCGCCTACAAGTCCGCCTCCGAATGCGGCTATCCTGTCTCCTCGTTTAACGCCGTATTTTAGCATGGCGTTCACTACTTTTTCGACCGAATACAACGTCTTGTTGCTCTCGCCCGCATTGATCGCAAAGCGATTTTTAGGCAACATTCCGCCGTAAATGCGATCGAGATTTGTATCGGTGATAACAAAAGCCGAGCCGAAAAGCGCCTTCATATCCTCGCCCGAATTTATTGCTATTTTCTGCATAACGCCCCCTTTGCCACAAAACGCTCTTTTAGCTCGTCCATCGTATCTCCGCCCAAACAGTCCAAAAGCGCCTTTGCCGTCTCGAGCGCCGACACCGCTTCGGCAACAAAACATAGTGCAGGCACGGCGCAAACGTCACCGCGAACTTTCGCCGTCACCGAGCTTCTACCATTTCCGTCTATCGTTTTAAGTCCGCTTATGCTCGGAACGGGCTTGGCGGTAAGATAAAATACTATGTCCTCGCCGTTGGAGATCCCGCCTTCTATTCCGCCGCAATTATTGCTCTTTCTGCTTCCGTTTTCCCACTCGTCCGCGACTTGTTTGCCGGATAAGGACGCAAAGCCCACTCCCAGCCCGTTTTCCACCGCCTTGACGGAAGGAATGCTCATAAGAGCGCCTCCCAAAAGGTAATCGAGCCTGCGATCGTAAAAGACGTGCGAGCCTATGCCTACGGGCAGACCGCGCACGATAATTTTTATTTTGCCTCCGAGCGTATCTCCGCGTCTTTGCGCTTCTTCGATTACGGTTTTTATCTTTTCCGCATCGCGAACATCGCATCTGCATGATTTGTCGATATCGTTCGACTCGCCGACAAGTACATTGCTCACTTGAACTACTTGCGCCATAATGACAATGCCAATCTTTTCGAGAAATTGCATCGCGATAGCGCCGAGCGCGGTACGCATTGCCGTCTCGCGTGCACTGCCGCGTTCGGACCCGAGAGCGGGATCCCCGTAACCGTACTTGACGTCCGCCGCGAGATCTACGTGTCCGGGTCGATAAAAATCGAAGCCGTCTATCTTACTGCCGTTATTGCTTATTAGCACGGCAACGGGCGCACCCGTGGTGACGGATCCGTTGAGTCCGGACAAAATTTTCGCTTCGTCGCAAAGCGAATGCGAACGCTCCCCTCTGCCCACTACCGACTGCCGAGCCAAAAGGAAATCGTTTATTTTTTTTATGTCGATTTTCAATCCTGCGGGCAAACCCTCGATAATTCCCACAAGGGCTTTCCCGTGCGATTCGCCGGCTGTTAAGTATCTCATGCGTCCATTATACCATATTTTGCGGAAAAATCAAACTTTTTGCATAATGATATACAAAAAACGCCCCGCAATATGCAAAGCGTTTTTGTCGAGTTGTCGCTTTTCAGTCTATTTTGGCGAGTTCACTCGTCTATGTTTGAGAAATAGACTAACACGTTAGTCTGTTATTGTTCCACAGTATAGTAGCCGAACATTACTCCGATGAATCCCGTCATACCTTCCGCACCAACATAGGCGTTGAGGTAGTCGCCTTGGAACAAAAGATCGTCCTTGGTTATAGGCTGCTTGTTTGCATCGAAAAATCCTTCGCCGCCAAAATATGCCGCTCCGCCCTTTGCGCTTTGGAATATGGGAGCGCCCGTCTTTTGTTCGCCGTGGAATTTAAGCAAGCCATCTATAACGGGAGTACCTTGCCCGAAATCGAGCGCGGCGTTCTCGTCAATTTGCAAATAGCCCTTTATAGGCGAGAAGTTCAAAAGAGATTCATTGTCGTTATTCGCCTTGAATACGGCTATAAAATTGAATTCGTCATTGTTGCTCACCGCATTATGCTTTAAGAACGTCCTTCCGTTCAACACAAACATTTGGTTGATCGCCTTTACTTTCGTTGCAAGCGAACCTGCACCAACAAGATTGAACCATCCCTCTTGACCCGTGACAAAGGATTCGAGGTTGCAGTTTGTTACCTTGACATTGCTCGGGAATCCGCCGTCTTGACGCTTGGAATTGCAATGGTCGCATATCATTACGGGACCGCCGGCGCCTATCATCTCGCTGTTTTTGACGTTGATAAACTTCTGATCTTCATAATTTCCGCCGCCCCAAACATACAAAAAGCAATTGTAGTTGTCATATGCCTTGCAATTATTTATGTCATACGCGGTGACATCCTCGTACGACTCGGGGAAATATGAAATGAACCATTTTACCGAAATGCAATTTTCAATGGCGAAATCGATGCCTCTTATCTTGTGATTGATAAGTCCGCCCGAAAGCTTACCTTCGCCCTCGTCGCTACGATTGGAATTGCCCACAAAATAGATATTTTTCATGACCGCAGAGCCGTTGGGCGTGCTGTCGTTTATATCTCTGTTTTTGCCTCTGAATTTGATCAAGGTCGCATGGCTTATTACCGTTCCCACGTCTTTTATTGTACCGGGCCAGCCTTCTCTTACGACAAGAGGCAGTTCTTCGGCATTCATGGTAAAGTAATTTCCTATGAGTTCGAAGTGTTCGCCCGGCAATACATTGTGCTGATATATCTCGTAATAGTCCTTAAGCGAGCCTACAACTCTGGCGTAATCCGCGTCGCCTTCCGCGACATCGTTTTGACCGTAAAAGAATATCGACGGGATATCGTCCTTTGTTATCTTGATATTGCTGTGCATTATTACCGCATTTGCCTTGTGATCGACGGGAAGCCCGTGAGCCTCTTTGAATTCCACCCAACCTGCTGCGCTGTTCCTGTTTTGCTCGTTATCTTCTATTACAAGGCGATCCGCTTCTATCATGGCAAGGTCTACGGCATTGTAAGCGTTCCAACCGTCAACTACCTTGAACTCGAAGCTGACCGAATCGCTTGCACTGTCGGGATGATCCACTATAAACGGCGTTACGGTAAATCTTATCGTCTTGTCTATTGCCGTTTCCGAAAACAGATAGCTACCGTAAGCTTTCACCTCGACATAGTCCTCCGCTTTGACTTCCTCATAGCTTCCTTCGTTTTTGATCTCCACCTTAACGTCCGCGTCAAGCATTTCGCCCCCTATGTCCACATCGAATTCGCCGTTCGAGACAAGGACAGTCGGCTTGAATTTGAACTCGTTGTCGTCGCCGACATAATATACATCGTCGCGCACGCTGAATTCCGTACGCTTATCGGTCTTTTCGGCGCAGGCGTTTCTATAGTCGGATACAAAATCGGGAAGATTGACGCCCACTATCTCATAAGAAGCATACACGTCCTTTTCCTTTACCTTGATAACGGTCTTGCAGATCAAGCCCTTATATTCGACAGTCAGTTCGAACTCACCCAATTCAGCCGTGGAAAAATTCGAAAAGGTCACTCCGTCATCTTTTGCTCCGATCTCTTTTTCGCTACCGTCGCTGTAATGTGCCAAAATGATCACCTTCGAAGTGTCGAGAGTGTCTCCTTGTTCAACGACACTTGCGATCGTTCCTTGCTTGATCGTTATGCTTTCGAGCGTTACGGTATCATTGCACGCGACTGCAACCATTACAAGCATTGCGCTCAAAAGCAACATTACGATAAATTTTAATTTCTTCATTTTTACCTCCGTATTTGTATTTGAAAAAGTCGTTGCATGACGCGTCGACTTTATTGCCGTTTCTAAACAGATTCGCTTACTCGGATCATTATCCTTATCTTGCGACTCTTTGCCTTAACTCCGTCCCGAGAACGAATATAGCCGTCTATAGTCATTCTTTCGTTTGCATACACCAAGACCTCTCCGACCTCGGTGATCTCGATCTTGCCCACGTACTTGCTGATGTCGAAGTCGAATTCGACCGTCTTATTTGACGCGTCGTCCGGCAAGACCCTGTAATAAAGCTGAAATTTAAGGTCCTTTTTGTAATCCACCCTTATATAATCCACATCGGGCTGGTCGGGCGTGGTCTCCACCTTATAAGCCCCGTCCTCGCTGTCCACAAGCTTTATTTCGGACACATAGACAGTCGGATTGAAAAAGTACGTCTTTATTCCCCATAGTCCAACGACCACTATGGCGAAAACGTATATGACCATTATAGCAAGAACGACAGACTTTTTCATTACATTCTCTCCTTATAGTACACTCGGACCTTGACAAAAAACAAATATGCGCGCATCAAAGCGAACGCTATGCCCAGAAGCATGAGTTTGACGCACGCAAGCGTCGGATCGTCGCCTCCCTCGGTAAAAAGCTTGAGAGAAAACGCAAACACTGCTGCGGATATTATAAACGCGCTTATGGTGGTCATATTGCTGTTGGGATTATCTATAAGCCCGCCCGTCGTTGCATATTGTTCGTTTTGCGGATTCATTAGGTCTCGCTCGGCGCTCCAAAGTATGTGTCCGAATTGGAAAAACAGCACGCATACGGTCAGCATTATGATATTGCCTACGCTCAATGCCGAATATATTCCGAATACGGTCATTGCCGCCAAGATGGAAAGTACCGAAAACAAGATATTGTAAAAAAGCTTTATAACAAGCGGCATGATGAGTTCGAGCGGCTTTGTCTTTTTCATATAGCCCGCTCTGCCCTCCATGGAATACATGGTGGAAACTATGGCGTTGGACGCGAACAATATGAGTAAAATTATGAGCAAATTGAACGAATACGCCATGTAATCGCCGAGAAGCTGTGTAGTCATGGCGGCAAAAATCTTGTTGAGAAGAAGTATCAAAATGGGTACCGATATATATACGGCAACAAAACTGTACGAGATCTCCGTCGAGCGAAGATTGAGCAAAAATTCCTTGCGTAGTATAGACTTATACTTTTTGCGGCGGCGATTTTCCCTTGCCTTGATATATTCCTTCTTTTCGAATTCAAAGGGGGTCGCCGTCATCTTCAAAAACAGCGGCTTTGCGATAAGATACACCACGACGAGCACCAAAGCCATTGCCGCGATCAATATGACAAAAGTGACGACTTGTGCCCAAGTGAAATTGAACCTCAAATTATAATACTCTCCAATCATCATATTGGTCAGTTTGGCGAGCGGATAGGCATATATATTGAATTGTCTTATGAAATCTATGATATGCGGTTGGATATGGTGCCATTGCTGAATAAGGTTTATATTTTCGGGTATGAGTAAAATGAGCCAGATGACTGCCGCCACGAATATCGTTATGACGAGCAAGAATACCGTCACCTTTATCGCTCCGTGTCTCTTCAAAAAACCATAGACTGCCATTGTGGGAAGGGACAACAACGCTCCGAGCACCACCGGCAACGCGG
Source organism: uncultured Clostridia bacterium (assembly GCA_947627075.1). GTDB lineage: Bacteria > Bacillota > Clostridia > Christensenellales > Pumilibacteraceae > CAG-552. The sequence continues at coordinate 5,487 of CANQUR010000011.1, read as the reverse complement.
AAAGAAAAATAAGACACGGGATCATCCAAAAATACATTCCAATGGGCAAAAGCGACGCAACGCCATAGCCTATGAGCAGAGGAAGTGTGAATGTAAGCGAACGCTCAAGCTCGAATATGAAGTACACTACGAGCTTTGAAAAGAATACCATATTGCCTGTAACGGGCATAGTGACAAGCACTCTATTGTCGTCGGCATAGTAAAGCGTTTTCATAAGTCCGACTGTGCACGAGAGCAGACTCATAACAAATATGAGCGTATAGATCATGGTGACGACGCCTACGGGCACTATCCCGCTTAATGAGAAAAGGCTCAAAACGGCGGCATAATGAAAAGCCAAATACGAAATTGCAATTATCGCCCCAATGCGCAAAATAAAGAAAACGATCTTTGCAATAAGCTTCTTTTTGGAAGAAAGAAACGAAAAATCAAGCTTGTCCTTAAGTTGCATAAGAACCAAAGCCTTGAAGTGTTTTATAAAGGGCTTAAAGCCTTTATTTTGTATCGTATCTTCCAAATCCTCTCCTCAATCGCGCTTGAAAAGCCTGTGTTTTCTTTTGGTTTCGGGCTGTACGTTCGCGTCGATTTCTTCACGCTCGACTTCCGTCTCCTCTATCGTTTTCAGATAAAAGTCCTCGAGCGTGTTGTCCGGTCCGAAATCCGACACGTTGCGTGTGCAAATTATCTTGCCCTTTTTGATTATCGTGATGCGGTCGCAAATGCGTTCCACCACGTCGATGATATGGCTTGAGAAAAATACTATATTCCCCGCCTTTGCGTGCTGCTTCATACACTCCTTGACTTGATAAATGCTGTTGGGATCGAGACCGGTCAAAGGTTCGTCGAGGATCCATAGCTTTGGATCGTGTATGAGCGCCGCCATAATGGTTATCTTTTGCTTCATGCCGTGCGAATAAGTACGCATACTGTTGTCTATCGCGCCTTGAAGTTCAAAAAGCTCGACGTACTTTTCGATACGTTCGTCGCGATCTTCCTTGCTTACGTCGTAAATATCGGCAATGTAGTTGATATATTCTCGCCCCGTAAGTCGTTCGTAAAGCGCATAATGATCGGGCACATAGCCTATTTGTCGTTTGGCTTCAACGGACTGTTTTTCCACGTCGTATCCGCACACCTTTATAGTACCCTCGGTGATGGGCTGAATGCCGACTATGCTCTTTATTATCGTCGATTTGCCCGCTCCGTTAGGCCCCAAAAAGCCGAATATTTCGCCCGCATTCACTTCGAGATCGGCATTTTTGACCGCATAGACGTTGCTCGTGCCGTAACGCTTTCCAAAGCCTTCGAGTATCAATTTATCCGTTTGATCGTACATAGGTTCCGATTTTTTCCTCCCATTCAATGCGCTTTTCATTGCATATTTATCTTGACGGAATTTGCGATTTCTTATCATCATGTCGTAGTGGAAATCCGCTATCGCAAAAAATTGCTCGTAAATAAACCACATTCCGAATGCTATCCCCACATAGACGATAAAGAACAAAGTTTGATATACGGGATAATATACAAAATGCAAATTCCCTATATCGAATTGCCAAACATAATTCTCTCTCAATTTTTCCGCCCAACTTCCCAACTTACTTACGACAAAGTCCTTGTTGAGGAAGAAGTAATCCACTCCGCCCTCGACATAGTTACTGAACCATCCGTTTACTATGAGCATGAGCACGAAGTAAATAAGAAAGCCTATCATGGAATAGCGGAACTGTTTGAAATGCGGACGGTCGAATACTTTGAGCGCGACAAGCAAAAGCGGCATAAAGAACGCGCAAAAGTGATTTATCCAAAACAATATGAGCTTTGTGCTTATTATGTTTGTGCCGTCGTCGTAATTGGGCATTGCCATTGCGATAAACGCGCCCATTACGTTTATAAAGTACGTAAAGTAAAACAGCTTGTCCCACTTGAAGATGAGACAAATGGGCACGATGTACATTGCGGTATTGCAAAGATGCAACGGCCAATGCCACGGTTGTATGATGTCGATAAAGGTATAGTTGAACGTATACGACACCATAGTGGCAAGGCTGAGAAACAATAACGAAAATCTGATCACGTCCTTGGACTTGTTGCGTAGTCCGAAATAAGTCACTATAGGCACGACGACCGCCGCATACAAAAACGCCCTATGTTGCGGAGTAAGTCCCTTTATCTCGTAAAGCGCGTTAGCTTTGCCGAAAAGCAACTGCAAAAGATATGGCGGAAATGCCGCTATAAGCACGGGCAATATCGACAAAAGCAGATTTTTGACTTCGGCTTTAGATATCTTGAAACGCGGATCCCTTATCCAAGCATAGCCGCAGATCGCAAACGACATGCCTATCTCGCCTGCAAAACTCGCAGCCGAAAGATAAAGCGTTCCTACGTCCATGCCGAATGAGCAAAACAGTTGCATTTCCGCATACATTAACGTCAATTCGAAAATAAAGACGGGGGTCGCGAAAAACTTGACAAGATTATTGATATTCTTAAAATCGAAAAGCGGATACAATATGACTATAAGAACTGCCGCCGCCTCGAGCCACATGAATATGCCCGCCATCGCAGTGAGCCAATCGGGTAGAGGCGACGCCACGAGCCCGCTTATCCCGTATGGATCGAATCGCGAAATATCCGCCATGGTAGCATTGCCGAGCGTCCTGTCGCCCGAAAGATATCTGACGGCATACAACAATCCCAACAACACGGATGGCGCTATGAATTTATCCTTAAAAGGCTTTTCGACTCGCTTTCGCTTACTTGTCTCCGCCTCGTCGGCAACGAGCAAGTCGGAATTTTTGTTTGCGGAAAAAGCTCGGCGTTTCGATCCGATCTTCTCCAACAAAATCAATTCGACTGCCAAAACGGCTCCTGCCAAAACAAGTAAATAATACATAGTTTCGCCTTGAGGTAACGACCATTCGTTCACCTCATACAAATATAGTATAACACAACAGAATTAATAAAATTAAGCAAAAAAATACAGTATTTATATATTATTTCCAAACGCAACGAAAAAATTGTACTTTTTTGAAGTTTTGCTGTGACCAATAAAAATATAATCCTCTTTTTACTCAAAATAAGGTCATTTTCTTTCGAGCAAGATCGTGACGGGTCCGTCATTGTGCTGATCGATCTGCATATCGGCACCAAACACGCCCTTTTTGACTACGGCGCCCAATTCCTTCAAACTCATCGCCTCATACTCATAGAGTATATTCGCACGTTCGGGCTTTTCGGCTTGAGCAAAGCTCGGTCGGTTTCCGCCCGAAGCGTCCGCGCAAAGAGTGAATTGAGAGATCAATAATATCTCTCCTTTGACGTCTTTTACCGATCTGTTCATCTTGCCGTTTTCGTCCTCGAAAATTCGCAAATTGTATATCTTTTTCGCCAGATAATCGGCGCTTTCCTCGCGATCTCCGACTTCAACGCCGAAATAGACCGCAAGCCCTACTCCGATTTCACTGATAAGTTTCCCGTCCACCGACAAAGACGCGTTTTTTACTCTTTGAACTACCGCTTTCATAATGCCTCCCGCATTTTTTTGGCGTTGCCTATATAATTTACGGGCACACCGTCCTCGAACACTATGGCGCTGTCGTTGCCTATTGCGTACGCAGGTTCGAAGTTCTTTGCCACTTCGTCGAATTCGGGGCGCTCGTCATAGTGCGGACACGCGATCCCGTCGATAAAACCAAGTGCGGGCAATACCTTGTATTCGGAACTTTGTCCTCGCATGATGTCGTAGTCGGTATACGCGTTTTTGAACCAACACACCGCGCCTGCGCTCAAGCCGCACAAGATCACTCCTCGCTCATAGGCGTCGAAAAGCAACTTATCTATGCCCCTCTCCTTCCAAAGGTCGAGCATGAATTTAGTGTCGCCGCCGCCCACATAAATGCAATCGGCTTTATCGAATTTGGCTCTTATATTGGCGTCGTCGTTTTCGCCGTAAACGAGCAAGCCCACCTCCGCTTTTATATCGAAAACCGAGGTGTATATCTTGCGAAAGCTATTGAAATACGGCATACTGTCATGGCTCGCCGTGCCGAGAAAAAGCGCGCAGCCTCTATTCGGGTGAGCTCGTTGAGTTATGAGTTCGGCAATAAATTTGTCTATCTCGATCGTGGTCTTGTTGCGAAGTTCTCCGCCGCCGATCGCTATGATACGTTTGGTCATGATGCTCTCCTATCGATATAATTTTATCAATACAAAGAGAATAAGTCAATTTTAATTGACGACCGCCCGAAAAATTTTTTTAGATCGAACAAAATACGAACCGAATCCATGCGCATTGCATATTAAGTATCTATCGGAGGTACAATATGGCAAACGCAGACAGATTCATTATCGGCGCAAACGACGAGCATGGACAAAACCCACCCACCGTGGGCAAACGAACTCCCGTGCTCCCATATATAAACAGAAGTTTTTATGAGAACGAATTTAACAGACCGGCAAAATACTACTTTTTGATAGCGTGTTTAAGGAGCGGCTTCAACGTTTTCGACGCAAAGCCCGAACTTGGCGATCTGTCCATAAGCTCGCGAGTGACGAGGATAAATCGCAAAGGCTTGACCTTGCTCACTACGTTTGCCTACAATGCCGCCGCAGATGAAACGAGTTTTTCGTCTGCGAACGGATTTCGCGTCTACTACTCGCGCGAAAATCGATTCGCCTCAATGAGCAGATTGCTTTCCTATGACATTTCCGCGGGACTCAACGAGGAGATACCTATCCGCGACCTCGGAGTGGGCACGCTTACCGAAATAGGCGTTTTGCGCTCGGTAAATTGTCCGTCTGCGCTCGCGGAATGCGGTTTTATGACCAACTTCAACGAAGCAAAGCTAATGGTGGATCCGGATTTTCAATCGAGTTGCGGAGACGGAGCTTGCATAGGCGTATGCGAAAATTTAGAAGTAAGTTATGTGCCCGAAATATATTATACTGCCTTGCCCACTCTCAGAATAGGTTATCGAGGCAACAGCGTAAAGATTCTGCAATGCTATCTCAATCTGTACGGTGAAGAACTCGATCCCGACGGAAGCTTCGGCACGAATACATTGAATTCGGTTCGCGAGTTTCAACGCGAAAACGGCTTGACAGTGGACGGCGTCGTGGGACGAATGACCTGGAGTTTACTTACAAGGCAAGCGCCGCTACCCGTATTAAGGCGCGGAAATACGGGAGTGTATGTGCGATATCTGCAAGCCAAATTGCTTTCGAAGCTCTATCCGGTAGGCAATATAGACGGCATTTTCGGTGCAAAAACGCAAAGTGCCGTGGAAGAATTTCAACGCGAAAATTCATTGACGGTCGACGGTATTGTGGGCAGAGCTACTTGGTCGCGACTCTCCCCTATCGGCGGTGGTCGTCCTCTCCCATAAACTCAAAAAAAGGCAAACTTCATGGGTGGCTTCGATAGGGATTCTATGAATAAGCGGTTTGGCGGTTAGTCAGACCGCTTATTCTATTGTCCTTGTTACG
>CANQUR010000010.1 GCA_947627075.1 uncultured Clostridia bacterium | reverse complement strand
GCAAGATGCCATTCCGGTAAGGTGAATTCGGTGTTGGGCGCAATAAAAGTAGGAATGGAAGATCCATTGCCCTTCACTTCAATATAATATTCCGCGTCTTCGTAACATTTTATAATATAAGTATAGCTTACATTTTCATTGGAATATGTGACCTTATAGTTGCCCAAGACGGAAGCATTATACGCATAATTTCCATCTTGAGTGATATCCTTACCTGTGGGATCCTGCACGGAGAGCTTCACTCCTTGTTCTGCCTCAAGAACAGTGAATTCGTTTCCGAGCTCGACCTTTGACTGAATGCTTCCGAGCGTATGCAAAACCGCTTCGCCTTCCGAAAGCGAAACAGGTGCCGCAAAAGCAGCGCTGACACCGCCGATGCATCCGATCATCATTGCAACGGATACAACCATTACAAGTAGTCGTCTCCATATGCTTTTTCCAGTTTTCATTTCTTGTCTCCTCTTTTTAAGTAAAACTATATTTTTAGCATTATAGCGTTACAATTATACCAAAATATTACATCTGTTGTCAAACATTTTAGATACAATTCTAACGATATTATTTGCTTTACTACCAAAAAATATGTGAAATTCGTACCTATCGCAAGGTTTTGCTTATTGACACGACTATTGAAGTCGGTAAACAATATTCAGTCCCTTGAGTGTGAGAGTTCTGTCTACGACATCTATGACCTTACTGCATGACGCCACTATTTCACTCAAGCCTCCCGTCGCGATGACTTTTAAGTCGCTTCCAAACTCTCTTTTTATGCGTGCCACGATCCCTTCCACCATGGAAACATAGCCGAATACCAAGCCCGATTGCATATTGGTTATCGTATTTTTACCTATTACGCTTTTGGGGACAGTGAGCTCGACCTTCGGCAACTTTGCCGTTCCCGTATACAATGCATCTGCGCTCGACTTGAGTCCGACGCCTATCGCTCCACCCGAAAACTCTCCGTTTGCCGTCACGACGTTAAAGGTCGTCGCCGTTCCGCAATCGATGACTATGCACGGTCCGCCGTAGATATTGTACGCCGCAACGCAACCTACTATTCTATCGGCGCCCACTTCCTTGGGATTATCGTATTTGACGTTTATCCCCGTTCGTATCCCCGAGCCCACTATATACGGCTTGATGCCGAAGTAATAGTCGAGCATGTGCTCGAAGGTATAGTTCAGATTCGGATTTACGCTGCTTATTATGCCGCCGTCTATATCGTCGGGCGTAATATCTTTGTTTTTGAGCATACCTATAAGATAAAAGCCGTACTCGTCGCCCGTCTTGCTCATGGAGCTTGACATTCGCAGACTTACGGCGAGCTTGTCCCCGTCGAAGATCCCTATTTTTGTATTGGTATTGCCTACATCAAGCGCTATTATCATATTCTATCCTATTATATTACGTCCTTTTTCTTTGTATCACGCGTACTACCGTAAAGATAGCCGGGGACAAGATCATATTTATTGCAAGCTCTATAAGGAAGTTGATGCCCGAAACGGTAATCACAAGATACTTGAAAAACTCGAGTGCCGTCATATCCACAAGTCCCGGGATCATTCCGAAGATCACAAGCGTGGACAAAATAAATATGGCTGTGTTGGTTATCGGCGCCAAAGCCGCCGCAACGAAAGTGGCTACATGAGCGTTCTTTTTTGCAATAAGCTTAAATATCAAAGCCGGAACTATTCCCGCGACAAAGCCCCTTATAAGAGTGGAAAAGACAAAAAACACAAGTGCGCCCGTATTGGAAATTATCAAAGGCATCATTCCCGTCGGCATGGCGATAGACATTATCACCACTATGATCGCAAACAACAGTCCCAAAAACGCGCCGCCGAAAAAACCGATAATAATTCCGCCGAGAACGATCGGCACCAAAGTGAGATTGAGCGACACTCCCTCCGAGATAGGCACAAACGAACTTATCATCTGAAAGACGATAACAAGCGCCGACAAGACCGCAAGATAAGTAATGTTCCTTGTCGTAAAGAACTTTCGTTCCTTCATAAAAGCCTCCATCGGGTCCCAAAGGATACCCGCAGAAAAAAATAGTCTCGAGCGTTTCTTGGTACAGGGTCGAAATTCGGATTTCCGCCCGAAGCGCTCGGCTTATAATTATATAACAAAGAATTGCGTTTTGCAAGCATTTGAGCGTTACAAAAAAATTTTTATTCGATATAATATAACATTTGTTTTCGGACGACCATATACAAAAATAGGCTACGACATTTGCCGTAGCCCAACAAGCCGCATTATGTAAAGATCATTTGCAGCAGTTGTTTTTGTCGCCGCATACGCAGCTGAGCAATATGTACCAAAGGATCAGATCGCAACAATCGCCGCTTCTCTTTTCGTATCCGCAACCGCATCCGTTATCCTTATTGCCGCAACCGCAAAGCAAAAGTAAAAGAATAAATAAGTCGTTTCCTCCGCAGAACATAAACGTTCACCCTCCTGTTTTTATTTTTTCAGCCTATCTGTGCGGCAGAGCCTCGCTTGGCTCCTTATGCGAAGCTCTCCCGCACGCCCGGGCTTTCATCTTCGGTATGCTCTATCTTTGGTATCGGGCGCGCCACCCGTAACGGTGAATAGATATATCTACTTCATAATATTTGCTTCGACCGTTAAGTGTGCTGGAAAATAAATTATTTTTGCTTGACTTTTTTTCATGTTTGCTTTACACTTTTATTGATTTATTATTTAGGAGCAATTATGGCAGAATTAACTATGGACAAGCTCGTCGCCCTTTGCAAGGGTCGCGGATTCGTTTATCCCGGCAGTGAGATATACGGCGGGCTCGCCAACACTTGGGACTACGGTCCTTTGGGCGTTGAACTTAAAAACAATGTAAAAAGAGCATGGTGGAACGAATTTGTTACCCGCTCCACCACCAACGTGGGCGTCGATTGCGCCATTTTGATGAACAATTCCGTTTGGGAAGCGAGCGGACATCTGGGCGGCTTCTCCGATCCCCTTATGGATTGCAAAGAATGCAAAACTCGCCACCGAGCGGACGACCTCGTGGAAAATTATATTGAACGCAAAAAAATGGACATGAGCATTGCCGGTTGGGACAACGGCAAGTTGCAAGACTTTATCACCGAGCACAAGATCCCCTGCCCCGTTTGCGGCAAAAGCAACTTTACGCCCATTAAGCAATTCAACCTTATGTTCAAGACCTTTCAAGGCGTCACCGAGGACAGCGCAAATACCGTCTATCTTCGTCCCGAAACCGCACAAGGCATATTCGTCAACTTTTTGAACATTCAACGCACGACGCGCAACAAGATCCCGTTCGGCGTAGGTCAAATAGGTAAATCCTTCAGAAACGAAATAACTCCCGGCAACTTCATTTTCCGAATAAGAGAGTTCGAACAAATGGAGCTCGAGTTTTTCTGTAAGCCGGGCACCGACCTCGATTGGTTCTATTATTGGAAGGATTTTTGCCGTGATTGGCTCCTTAAGTACGGCATAAAGCCTGAAAATTTGAGATCGCGCGATCACGAGAAGGAGGAGCTTGCCTTTTACAGTAAGGCGACCACCGATTTCGAATTCAAGTTCCCATTCGGCTGGGGAGAGCTTTGGGGCATTGCAGACCGCACCGATTACGACCTTCGTTGTCATGAAAAGAAGTCGGGCAAAAGCATGGAATATACCGATCCCAACACCAATGAAAAATATGTGCCCTATGTAATAGAGCCTTCGCTCGGCGCCGACCGAGCTACGCTTGCGTTCCTTTGCAACGCTTACGAGGAACAGACGCTCGAAGGCGGAGATACTCGCGTTGTCATGCACTTTCATCCGGCGCTTGCCCCGTACAAAGCGGCGATATTGCCCTTGCAAAAGAACCTTTCCGAAAAAGCGGACGAAATTTATAAAACTCTTGCAAAAAAATTCAATTGCACATACGATGTGAGCGGTTCCATAGGCAAGCGCTATCGCCGTCAAGACGAGATCGGAACTCCCTATTGCATCACGATAGACTTCGACACGCTCGAGGACGGCACAGTTACCGTACGCGATCGAGACTCCATGGAACAAATTCGCATAAGGTCCGACGAGCTTATAAATTACATTTCTCAAAAGATCGAAGCGTAATTGTTTATCCAATCGAAATTAAGTTTTATTTACCCCATTATAAAAATGCGGACCCGAGATTTTTCGGGACCGCATTTTTATAATGGATATAATAGTTTGGCCTATTTTATTCTACGCGCCTCTACATAGTAGCGTTTCTCGTCGGCTTCGCCCATAGAGAAAGTCTTGCGCGGAAGCACACCGTTCTTTACAATGTAGCTGAACAAGGTATTCTTTTCCATCGGTTTAAGCACGATGCCCACTCCGCCTTTTACTGCGCAAATGTTTTTAAGGTCGTTTTCGCCGTGAATGTAGTCAAGCTCGCCGCCGTTCTCCTTGATATAAGCGTCGATAAACTTTTGAACTTTGTCTACGCCTTCTATGGAATTTTCGGGAAGGCATATTTCGCGTTCTTCCTTGCCTACGAACATTTTACTCTTTGCCTTGCCGCCTATCGCCTTATTGAACTTCTCAACGAAGTCTTTGACGTCCTTGGGGAATACAACTCTATGGATAGGTTCGAACAGTATGCCGTCGTCATAGATATTTTCCACCTCGACGAGCGCGTACTTGCTCAACGGATTTTCGGGCTTGTAGCAAGCCTTTGCCGTCGCAAGCGAGTGATTGCCGTCGCCTACCGCGAAAAGAAGCGGCTCACCGTATTTCTCGGTGCTTGCCTTCAAAAGCTCGGTAAGAGCGTTTTCCACTCCTTTACGATCGCGAACGTGATAGCCCTTTATGTGCCCGCCGTTCATATTGAGGTCGGTATCGTACAAAAGCTCGTTATCTGCGCCGATCTGCGGCTCGATGACACTGCGCTTCTCGTCGTCTATAAGCAAAAGAATATGCGGAAGCTCGAGCGGGCAATTTTCACGGATCTTTACTCTTGGCGGAATACGCTCTATAACGGTACCCTCGGTCGCGCGGATGAGCGCCTTGTCCTTGGGATCGAAGCTGTATTGCGTAAGGTCGACTATCATCATAAGTCCGTAGCGCGTGTTGCCGTGCGAAGTAGTCCTTTCCACAAGGATAAGTCCGTCGTCAACAACGCGGAAAATATCGCGTTTGAGATAATCGTTCATATTTTCTATTATCCCTGCGATACGCTCCTGAGGATGGTCATTGAGATAGCATTCGGGATAAATGAGGTTGAGAGCGCTCGGTGCGCTGCCTGTAAATCCCTTGAGCTTTTCCCAATATTCGGGTTGCGAGGTGAATTGATCGCAAGCGACAACGCACCATTTTTCCATGTCGACCCCTTCGCGAGGAAGCAACACTTCGTCAAACTTAATGGGTAATTTCATAAAATTTATCTCCTTGTTTTAAGCCATTGCGGCGGTTATTAAGCACAATACAACTGCCAACGCAAGCGAAAGCAGCGTTATCAAAATATTGTCTGCAAATACTGTCTTGAAAAACTTTCCTATCTTTTTCATCCTTTTTTCCTCCAAGATCCATGTTTTTTCTCGCTCTTTGTAGCCTTGAGTCCGTAGACTTCTTCGAGTTTATTGCGAAGCATCTCGCTGTCGTAATATCTTGTAAGCAATCCGTCTATTGCCACCGATATGACGCCCGTTTCCTCGGAAACTATGATAGCCATTACGCTGTTGGTTTCGGTTATTCCTATTGCAGCTCTGTGACGAGTACCGAGCTCTTTGTCCACTTCGAGACTTTGTGTGAGCGGCAAAAAGCACCCTGCGGCTACTATTGTGTTGCCCCTTACGAATACCGCGCCGTCGTGAAGGGGCGTTTTCGTGTTGAATAAGCATTCGAGGAGTTGGTACGAAAGCTTGGAATCCAGTTCCGTGCCGCTTCGAATTATATTGGACGGCACGTTGGTGGGCGCTATGACGATAAGCGCACCCACGTTCTTTTTTGCCATGTTTTGCACGGCTTTGACGATCTCGCCTATCGCGTCATGCAATTCTTCTTCGGTACAGCCGTAATCGGTCTGAAAGAAATCTCTTTCGTCGCGAGGCGAGGATATCTTCCACAATTTGCGCTTTATGTCTTGCGGAAAGAGGATCACTACCGATAAGATCGTAAGCAAGAGGATGATGGATGCCAAATATCCCATCATCTTGAGTCCGTGATTGACATTCATGTTGCTGCCGAGCACCGTCGCCACAATGAGGAAAAGTACTATGTACTTTATGAGCCTCGTGCAATTCTTGCGTTTCAGAAAACTGAAAATGACATACAGCAGTATCGTTACAAGCAAAATATCAAGTATGGTCCAAATCAAATTTGTACCGCGAAAACTGCTTGCTATCTTGTCTAAAATCTCCTCCATAACTTACCCTCTGTGTTTTTTTATAATCCAAACGGATCGTCCTTGTCGTCATTCCGTTTAATATCAACAATTATCTCGTTTTCGTTTGTGTCCTCGAATTCCTTGCCGAACACCGCGATCTTTACCTTGGGAGCCACAGGGATCGGATATTTCTTTTCGAAATGCCCTATGGTCAATATCATAACAAGTATCAAAATCACGATCAATCCGAGGCATATGACATACGCTATCCACTCTTTTGTAAACACCTTATAAGACGATGCCGCGCCTTTGCAGACCGATTCGAGTTCTTCCTTTGCCGTAAGTTCTATGACAAACGTTGCGACATCCGCAAGCTTGGTAGCGTAGTCCGGATAATACTCTACAAGTTTTTCATATGTGTCGTTGCTCGTGTTGGTGAGATCCGCCCCGCCGCCGTCTTTGAAGTTCAATCCCGAGACCTCGCCGCCGAGGAGTTCGAGGCTGGCGATCCCCATCGACATGAATGTGGCGTTATTGCCACTTATGGCATAATGCGCATAAGGCAAATCATTTACCGTCTGCATGGACAACAGCACTCTGCCTGTCTGCGGGAATTCCTCCGCGTTAAAGTCGCGCGCAAAGTCCTTTATGAACTCGCCGTGCGAAGTTGTCACTTCATCCGTATAAAAATACGTTTTTCCGCATCCGAGCCTTTCGAGATTGACGGCAAGCATAACGTCGCTAAAGTCAGTCTCCGCCGCAAACGCCTCGCTGCCGAAATTACCTTCATCCGTGCCGGAAAAGAATACGAAAGTGAAGTTATACGGCGACGAATTCGCAATATCGGGCTGAGAAAGATAATTCGCAAGTTTTATTGCAAGAGCCGTAGTTGCCGCCGTTCCAAGCGCGCCTTCCGCTTGTGTGCCTCGTGAAACGAGATTTTCGATCGAAGAATAGTGATTGGAAAAATCCGTAGCTATTATCACCGTCTTTTTGTTCGGATCCTTCACTTTGGGCGAAGCCACTATATTATATGAAGTGAATTCCGTGGGCTTATAGGAAAAGCCATCCTGTATATTGAACGTCTTGGTGTATGGTCGCACCTCGATATCGAGATCGTCGGACAAAAATTCGCCGCTGTTGACGGTTCCCGCCGCCAATAACTCGCTGTCCGAATTATCCGTACCCGCAAGCATATCCGCCGCTTCTTTTATTTCATCCGAAAACGAAGTCCTTCTCGGAATTTCGGTACAAATCTTCCTCGTCATCGAATCTATTTCCTCGGCTGTAATATAGCGAACTGTATATCCTTCGTCGGCATGAACAAAGCCGAGACTCATAAAAGGCAAGCACAACAAGGCGATTAAAAATACAATGATCTTTTTCATAATACCACCGCCGCCAAAAGCCCGAAGGAAACATAAAGTATGGCAATTACAAGATATATCCTACCGAAATAAACCACTATTGCCTTCCAATTATAATTCTTTATATAATTTTTGCATATGAATGCCAAAAACCAAATAAAGAAACATGCCGTAGCTATTATGGGAACTATTATCCCGCCCCATATGCTCGCTATGGGAAGGAAAAAATACAAAATGTTGAACAGCCCTATCACCAAATTCGCCCCGATATAAAAATAAGGGAACGAATAGACCATTCGATCTACAGGCAAATACGGCACAGGTCTCAATGCCCGCGCCAAAATCTTTATCACAAGAAGATATATGAGTATGGGCAATATGCCGGCTATAAGAAATGCAAAGACATCGTTTGACATAAAGGAAAATTGTCCGTACGCGCCTACCACGCTTGCCACCGAGGTACGCGAAGAATACCATCCGGCAAAACAAAAGGAAAGGTACAGAACAAGATTTACTATGTTGATATTTATCTTTTTTTCCTTAATGAGATTCATTATCTTCCTTCATTGACTATCTTCAATGTAAATGTCGTCAATGCCATTTTGTCGCTTATAAGTCCCGTTTTATAATCCGAATCGACCTTATGCAGTTCATCGCATATGCGTTTGAGCCTTACGGGGGTATACTCCCTTGCCTGCGCGCGAAGCTTTTTGAGCGGATAATCGCCGATACCCAAGCATCTTTTGAGTTCCTCGTCATCGGACGTAATGGACGTATACAAAAGCTTGCGAAAATGCGAATATATCATTCCGAACGTCGCCGCGACCGAACCGTTTTCGATCATATCCGAAAGGATAGTCATGGCTTTTTCGCCGCTGTGCGAGGCAATGCTGTCGCCGAGCTCATACACCTTGTATTCGGGATCGGGATTGACGAGCCTTGCCACATCCCCGCTCTCTATCACGCCTACGCCCTTATAGGCGATAAGCTTTTTGAGTTCGACCGATATTCTCGTCATGAACCTATTGCAGCTATCTATCAAAAGCTTTGCCGCCGGAACGGTTATGCTCGACCCGGCATTGTTGCATTCCCTTGCAATATAAGCCGTAATGACGCTTTCGCTTTGACGTGAGCAATCCACGATGGTAAGACCGTTCAAGCCGCTCAAATTTTTCGTCGGCGACGGACTGACGATCACTATTATCGAATCGGGCGACGGCGAAGTCAGATATTTCTTGAGATCGGACGAATCTTTTTCGAAGTTCTCCACCTCGACAAGTCTTATCGGGCTCATTACGGGAAAGACCAATGCCGCATTGACTATCTCGGAAGCGGCGGGCGCATTCAACCGAATAAGGTTCATTTCCGGCAATTCGCACAGTCCTTCAAACACTTTGAGCGCACTGTTTATGACAAAAGGGTCATCACCGCTCAATAAGTAACATGGCGCCTTGTCCTTTTCCAAACTCTTTTTGAGCTCGACAAACTTCATATTTCATATTGTAATACAAAAAGGTAAAATTTGCAAGCGTTTTTTATAGAGAAAACGGGATATAGGTCGCAATATTTACGGTTTAACGCTCGACTTTTTTCTTTTTGCGATCGTTCTTTGAATAAGTTTCATAGTTTCCACCGCGGGAACGATCATGACCGCAAGCCCCATCGCTACGGCGTATTCGGCAAGCGATATGGCGGCAAAGCCGAATGCCGTCGAAAGGAACGGCACATATATGACAAGCGTAGTACATATAAGCGAAGCCGCTGTCGATGCCCATATGAATCTGTTGTGTTTCATGCGGAACACCGATTTGTGACGCGAACGCATATTGAACGAGTGGAATATTTCCGCCATGGAGAGCGCCAAAAACGCCATAGTCATGCCGTCGATCGAATTTGCTATCTCCCACCTTCCCGATTCCATAAAATGCCCGATGAAATATGCCGCTATGGTTATAGCCGTCACGAACACTCCTTGAATTATAATATCGAGCAACATTCCGTCCGCGAATATTCCATCCTTACTGTTGCGCGGCGGACGAGACATTATATCCTCCTCGGCGCCTTCCATTCCTATTGCGAGCGCGGGAAAACAGTCGGTTATGAGATTTATCCACAGCAAATGCACGGGCTGCAATATCGTAAAACCAAGCACCATGGCGACAAATATCGACAATACCTCCGAAAGGTTGGAAGCAAGCAAAAATTGAATGGATTTGCGGATATTATCGTATATCCGCCTTCCCTCCTTTGCAGCCTCTGCTATAGTCGCGAAATTGTCGTCGGCAAGCACCATGTCGGCAACGTTTTTGGTCACGTCTGTTCCCGTAATGCCCATGCCTATGCCAATATCGGCGTTTTTTATGGAAGGAGCGTCGTTTACACCGTCGCCCGTCATTGCGGTTATCATGCCCTTGCGCTTCCATGCCTTGACTATCCTTACCTTATGTTCGGGTTGAACGCGTGCGTAAACAGAATAGAGCTCCACTTTTCGAACAAGCTCATCTTCGCTCATATCGTCGAGCGCCGAGCCCGTTATCGCTTCGCGTTCACTCTCGATGATCCCGAGCTGTTTGGCGATAGCGACCGCCGTGTCAAGGTGATCGCCCGTTATCATGACGGTCCTTATGCCCGCTCTTTTGCACTGTTCGACTGCGCCCGCGACTTCGGGTCGTATAGGGTCTATCATGCCTGTTAGTCCCAAAAAGCACATATTGCGCTCGAGGTTTTTCGGCTCGCATAGCGGCATTTGGTCATGCGAACGGCACGCGCAAGCCAGCACACGAAGCGCCTTTTGCGCCATACGATGATTTTCGGCAAGTATCTCCGCTCTCATAGCCGAAGTAAGTCTTACTTGCTTCCCTCCCATCAGAATATATTCGCAGTTTTTTATAACCTCGTCGGGCGCACCCTTTGTGAATTGAATGATCCTTTCGCCGTCGCCATGCACGGTACTCATCATCTTGCGCAACGAGTCGAAAGGTGCTTCTCCCAACCTCGGATAAGCGAGTTTCAGTCTGTTCTTGTCATATCCTTCCTTTTTTGCGAAATTCACAAGCGCACATTCGGTAGGCTCTCCCTCGGCTTTATCGAGTACGAGTTCGGCGTCCGAACATAGCGCCATTGCCGTACATATCATTTCCTTGTCGCCCGAAGATTCGACAACGGTCATCTTGTTTTGAGTGAGCGTTCCCGTCTTGTCCGAGCAAATAACTTGAGTACATCCGAGCGTTTCGACTGCGGTGAGTTTGCGAATGACTGCACCGTGTTTGCTCATATTCGTGACCCCGATGCTCAAAACTATTGTAAATACTGCCGCAAGTCCCTCGGGGATCGCCGCTACCGCAAGCGAGACCGCTACCATGAAAGTATCAAGCGTGGAACCTACGGTAATGTTCGGATATGTACGAATGAGGTCTATAACAAAGATCGCGATACAAATGCCTATTACAAGAACACTTAATATCTTGCTTAATTGCGTAAGCTTTTTTTGAAGCGGAGTCTCACTGTCCTTCGCTTGATTGAGCGCTTCGGCTATCTTACCCATTTCGGTACGCATTCCTATGTCGGTGACGACCGCCTTGCCTCGACCGTAAACTACGGTGCTACCCATATATACCATATTCTTTCGATCGCCGAGTGGGACCTTATCCTCGTCGATAGGTTCAGTTATCTTGCTTACAGGCAAAGATTCGCCCGTAAGCGCGGCTTCCTCTATCTTTAAGCTCGCGCTCTCTATCACTCTGCCGTCCGCGGGCACGCTGTCCCCAGCCTCGAGCAAAACTATATCGCCCGGCACAAGTTCTTCACTTTTTATAACGGTAAGCTTGCCGTCACGCATGACCTTACTTGTTGCCGCCGTCATTTCTTTCAAAGCGGCAATGGCTTTTTCTGCTTTACTTTCTTGCGCCACTCCGAGCACCGCATTTATTATAACGACAGCCAAAATTATGATGACATCGGCGAATGATTCGCCCGAATAGAACGCTGTCACTCCCGATATAGCTGCCGCCACTATCAATATAATTATCATGGGATTGGCAAGTTCAAGCAAAAATCTGACTATAAGCGGCTTCTTTTTGGGTTCAAGCAACTTGTTTTTGCCTATCCTTGCTCCGCGAGCCGCTGCGTCAAGCCCCGAAAGCCCTTCGCAAGACGTATTATTTTCGCGCAAAACCTCATCTACGGTTTTTTTGTGATCCATTACTTCCTCCATATAAAAAAACTCATATACCAAAGGCATATGAGTCTCATTCTTCAAAGATAAACCGGGTCTATCGCCGAGGTGACGACTTATCTCACAAACGTGGAATTACTCCCTCATTCATACCTAAATTATATCAGTAAAATTATATGCTGTCAAGCATGTAATTATACAATTTCTTAACATTCTGTAGATGAGTGCCCGTCCTTGCTCGATCAAACTCCGTTTTTTATTTTTTCACTCTCCACAAAACCGAGCATATACAAAAATGCCGGAGCGGGAATACGGTATATTTTTTTATCTCCGTACGAAAATTCGCCGAAATCGTTGGCTCTCTTAGTGATCACAAGATTGGGATGTTTGTGCTCGGACATGGTCACGATGGCGTCCGTCTCATATATCTTCGCTTGATCTCGATATTTGACCTCTATCATGATCGTATTCCTATCCGATTTTACGACTATGTCGATCTCATTTCCTTTTTTGCCGCCCCTATAATATCCTATCTGCGTCGCTTCATTATAGTAGAATGACTTTATATGCTTATATACGGCGGTTTCGGCAATAATGCCGAGTTCTTCGGGATCGTTTGTAATATCGTCGCGCATAAGCACTGCATTGCGCATGGCGGCGTCGGCAATATAAATTTTGTCTTGAGCCTTCAATAATTGTTTTGTCCCCACGTTTACGAGCGGACTTATATAAATCAAATTCGCGCTCTCCAAATAGCCGATATATTTTTCCACAGTCACACGGCTCACTCCGTCAAGTTCCTTTGACAGCGTTTGTATATTGATGACGTTAGACGACGTGTAGCAAAGATACAAAAAGATCTTTTCGATATCCGAAATGTTGCGTATACCGTAAATCGACGGCAGATCGCGTTTCAACGCCTTATCGACGATGTCCTCGCGAAGCACGCGTTGAGCATAAAGATCGTCAGAACTCAACGCAAGCTCGGGAAATCCGCCCACTTGCAAATACCGGATAAACGGTACTTGCAACATGGAAAGCTTATTGAATATTTCGGTCTGCTCTTGCATGGACCGTAGATACATTTGCGTAGGTTTCAAATCGAAAGGAAGCTCGGGGACATCTATTCCCACAAGCCTACAATATTCATAAAAGGAAAGCGTCGGCACATGGATCATCTTCCATCGTCCCAACCCGCTTTCGGAGATCTTGTCTGTCAAAATAGGGCTCGCAGAACCTGTCGCCATAATGTGCATATGCGGATTGTTGTCATAAAGGATCTTCAGCCAACTGTTCCAATCGGAAGCGTATTGAACTTCATCGAAAAAGCAATAAATATCCTTTATCGAAGTGATATTGTCCCTATACAGCTCCATGACTTTGTTGATAGAGCAAAGCTTCAAAAGCGGATGATCAAAGGATAAAAACAAAATATTTTTCGGCGGCACCTTTTTTTCAAGCAATTCGCTTATCGCCTGATACATAATGGTAGTCTTTCCCGTTCTTCTTGCACCGCAAAGAATAACCGATCGCCTGATATCCTTGCGTTCGAATGTGCTCATTGCCTCATAATACGCAAAACGCTTCATCGGCTTATTGAATTCCTGTTGGATCACTCCCGATTGCCACCATGGATTATACGAGAACAAAAGATCGAGAATATTTTCGGGATTTACAAGCTCCATATTTTCACCTCGCAGATATTATAATGCAAAGATTTA
This sequence comes from uncultured Clostridia bacterium, assembly GCA_947627075.1. Taxonomy (GTDB): domain Bacteria; phylum Bacillota; class Clostridia; order Christensenellales; family Pumilibacteraceae; genus CAG-552. The sequence goes on along the minus strand of CANQUR010000010.1, from coordinate 8,190 downwards.
TAGTTTGTCAAGCAAAAATGACATCTTTTCGCAAAAGATGTAAAGTATAATATACATCTTTTTGCAAAAAATGCCATTTTCGCGGTCAAAAGTTGCATTTTATAAAATTAAGCGGCTTGACAAATAAGCCACGCCGCTTGATCCTAATCTTTCAGGAATTCGTTCATAAAGGCTTCGATATCACCTTCGTTCGTTGTAGAATATCGCATATAGAATTTTACATTATCTATCTCGAAATTGACGTTATATTCATAAAACGGCATATCGAATTTCATTAAATCCGTAACGGCAATCGTTACACCCTTAACTTCTATAAGATTCTCACCGTTATATTTATTTGCATCCGGAAAATTATATTTTGGCTGCAAGACTACAGATAAATCTATTTCCCTTGCAGATTTTATATCAGAAGAATATGCCTTTATTTCATAACATACATTTTCGTTAGTTGTTTTGTGTTTAAAAACTCTATATTCCTCATTTACCAATAAATCCAAGTCAAGCCTTTGAAGAGCAAAATCATCCATCACATCTTCTTTTGTAGACTCGACTATTATAAGATCATCATCGCCGTAAGTATATTCGTTTATGCGAGGCTTATCTCGAAGCAATAAAAACATGGTAAGACTTAAACCGATCAAAAGAATAAAACTTGCAGCCACCGCCGCAATTCGAAGCACACGGACGCGCCTTCGCATTTTCAATTGGGGTCGTATCTTCTCGAGCATTTCGTCAAAAGGTATGACCTCAGTACTTTGAGCGCTTTCCTTGAGCTTTTCTTCGATTTTGTTCAAATCTCCCATTCAAATTCCTTTAATATATATTTACCGCATATCCCTCTACAAGTATCGAGCTTTCATAAAGCTTTACATATCCGAGATCACAACCTGGAACACCGGTATATGCCCTTAAATATTCGTCGGTGCGAAAGGCGGTATTGTCCTTATAGTATGTATATTTGCTGTAGCCATAACCCACCATCACATGACAACCGGTATAAACATTGCGCTCGAGCAAATCCCTCTTTTGTCCATCCACGGTTTGAGTATAAACTGCAAAATTGACAGCATTATATGTGTTGAAAAACAATAAACTCGGCTTTTTGTTTTCGATTTGGCTCTTATACTCGTTGACAAGCAATTTATTATCTTTTGCGATAGAAGTATAGGATATGTCCAAGCCCTTTGAGTTCACATATGACTTCAGTCCGTTGCGACATCCCGTAGCCGTCGTTCCCTCTTGCCCGTTGGTATTGGTACCCATTCTATCATACAGTTCCTCTATTATAGGTTGCATTTTTCTTTCGGAATCATTATAATATAAATAATATTCGCCGAGATAAAAGCCAACAGTAAAGTCCGGAGTTAGTTGAGGAAAATATCTGCCATAGTACCCGAGCACCACTGCGCCGGCATTTACGGCGCACATGTTCTCGAGATCGGGATTGACATCATAATATGCAGGCAAACCGCCCATAATATCTATACAATCCTCAGTCCTTGTGTCATAATAAACATATTCCGACACGTGCTCTCCGTTATAGCTACCGCCGTCGTAAATGTCATCGCTGTAGCCGAAAGCTTTGTCCTTCAAGACATCAAGTTGAGCTTCGTCGAGCGCAATACCGCTTTCGAGGTCGATATATTCCCCGTCGCAATAGTCGAGATAGCACATCGTAGTGGGATAAACGGGCATTCCCTTGCATTGCTTGAACGGAGACGGTTTCGAGGGATATAATTCCGCGGTCTCATAGTAGCCCGAAATATTGATCACCATAGCAAACCCTTCGTCGCCGTTTAGCGTCAGCTCGTAAACATAACCTATTGGTTGCAATAATAGATTATAAACCTTGACTTCGGAATAGTCAAGAACTTTGACGTCCTCTTGGACCATTAATTGCAATGATTCCATGAGGCACTCCCGCGCCGGATCGATATTTTCGGCGTGAGACTTCGTTACTACAAAGGAGCTCATGCCAAAGCACACCGAAACGGCAAGCAAAAAACTTAAAAATTTTTTCATTTGTAACATCCTCCTTTTTGGTATTACACTTATAAGACGTACGAAACGGGTCATTTAGTTGGATTTTTCTAAAAAAATTTTTTCGTTTATTTTTTTGAGGCTGTTATAATACTTCCATTTGGCAGTACTTTCCGAGATCTCCAATTCATCGGCAATCTGTTTGAAACTGTAATCGAACAGTAGTTTCATAATAATGATCTCTTTCTCGTCATCTTGCAAAAAATCTATCATACTATGAAATTCCATTCTTTCGCGTGCTTCTTCGATTGAATTTTCACGTTGCTTGATCCCTTCCAAATTCATCTCCTTCATTACATCTTGATAATAACGTCTATAAAAATCCACGGAGATGTTTTTTGCCATTTGATATATAAAGGCATCGGGAAACTTTACGCTTCTGATGATCGAAGCGTCATTATAAATCTTTATCATAACGGCTTGTACCACATCATCCAAATAACGATTATCCTTCATAACGGATATGGCAACACTTTTGATCTTTGGACTATACTCATTGTAAATAGGCTCAAGCGCCTTTTCTTCGCCGCGTTCTAATAATCTGACCAATTTGTTAAACTTCTTTTTATCCATTCAATACAGCTATTCGGAACTTTTCTTTTGTAACAAATAAATGCTTTTCCCTTTTGCTCAAAAATCATATATTCCGTTAAGCCTAACTCGTGGACATAATAATCAATTGTTAAATTACTCTCCCTATTATAACGTTGTTATAGTGATTATACCACTAAAAATTGCAAAAATCAAAGAATTTTTCATATATTTGACTTATATTGTCGTAAGGGACAAAAAACCTCACTTTTTGACGTTTATATGCCGAAAATGCGAATAAAAAATTTTTTTGATTTTTTTCCAACTATTTTGGTCTTTTGTTACGTCTTAATAATAGAAACAAATTCATCAACAAAAGAGGTAAAATTATGAAAAATAAAGAAATCGAAAAAAGCTTTATGACCGAAACGATACTTAAGTCCTATTTCAGAAAAGATCCTCGCATTATAAAATGCGAAGACATCGAAGCAGCGATAAACGGCTTTATCAAATATTTCCGCTTGTACGACAGCGAAAACAAGACAAATCATCTCGCTATGATCATAAAGATTTTCGACACACAAGAGCTGAATTACAACACAGCCGAAAAGTTCGATATGAGTACAAGCACTTATCTTGAAAACAAAAAGATTTACCTTAATACCTTCGAAACTTTTTTGAAGAACGTTTTATAAACGTTCGATAGGGATCCATAATACGCGATCGACGTCTTATAAACGCCGATTTGAGCATGACAATTAAATTCGTCCGTCTTTCATTGCTTTTTCAAGAGCAAATGTTATTTTTTACTTGCTCAAATCGCGATTTGCTCTCTATTAAAATTTGACAAAATGTTTTATTTGTTATATAATACCTACAATGACAAGACTTGGAGGTATAAATGTCTAAAAAACAACTTATGACAGGCAACGAAGCGGTTGCGCGCGGCGTTTACGAGGCAGGCGTTCGCTTTGCCGCCGCATATCCCGGCACACCGAGCACGGAGATCCTCGAAAATATCGCTACATACAAGGAAATTTCCGCACAATGGTCGCCGAATGAAAAAGTCGCTTTGGAAGCCGCTTACGGCGCTTCCGTCGGAGGCGCGCGCAGCTTCGCGAGCATGAAGCACGTCGGCTTGAATGTAGCCGCCGATCCCTTCTTTACCATCGCCTACACCGGCGGCAATGCCGGTCTTGTAGTGGTCACCGCGGACGAACCGGGACAACACTCTTCGCAAAACGAACAAGACAACCGAAATTATGCGCGTCATGCGAAAGTTCCCATGTTTGAGCCGTCCGATTCCGCAGAATGCAAAGCCATGACCAAATTTGCGTTCGAAATGAGCGAAAAATTCGAAACACCCGTACTTATTAGGCTCACAACGAGAGTTTGTCACTCCAAGAGTCTTGTCGAGCCCGAAGCAAGACAAGAAAAAGAGATCGTTCCTTACGTTAAAAACGCCTCGAAATATGTTTGCGTACCCGCAAACGCGCGCATAAGAAGAGCCGAAGTGGAAAAAAGATTGGACGCGCTAAAAGAATATTCGAGCAATTGCGAATGGAATTACATAGAAGATAACGGCAAGGATATAGGCGTGATCGCGAGCGGCATGGCGATAAACTATGCAAAAGAGGTATTCGGAAAAGAAGCAAATTATTTGAAGATCGGATTCAGCTTCCCTCTCCCCTCAAAGCTTATGGACAAATTCCTTAACGGGCTCAAAAAGGTATATGTAGTCGAAGAAAACGACGAATATATCGAAGATGCCGTAAAGATGCTCGGTTACAAAAATATTTGTTACGGCAAGTTCACTCCCGACGGAAAAAGATTTTTACCCGCTTTCGGTGAGCTTACTTCGGACGTTATCCGCAAGGTAGTTACGGGCAAGGAAGTCGAGCCGTTATCCTACGATCACAGCAAGGTTATAGGTCGTCCGCCCGCCCTTTGCGCAGGTTGCCCGCACAGAGGCTTCTTCTATGAGCTGGGCAAACGCAAGGACCTCATAGTTTCCGGCGATATAGGCTGCTATACGCTCGGATTTGCTTCTCCCTACAATGCAATGGATCTCAACTGCTGCATGGGCGCTTCGATAAGCGGTGCAAACGGTATGCAAAAGGTTCTCAATATGGTGGAAGGCAACAAAAAGCGCGTTGTTGGTGTACTCGGCGACTCCACCTTCTTCCACAGCGGCATGACTTCGTTGCTCGACGTGGTCTACAACAAGGGCAACTGCATTACGGTCATTCTCGACAATAGAATAACGGGTATGACGGGACACCAGCAAAATCCCGGCACGGGCTTTACCGCGCAAGGCGAGCCCACCGAAATGGTAGATATCGAGGGCATAGTAAAGGCGCTCGGAATAAAGAACATAAGGGTGATCGATCCGAACGACCTCAAACTCGTGCGCGAAACGCTCGATTGGGCGACCTCGCTCGAAGGTCCGAGCGTGATCATCACTCGTTATCCGTGCGTGCTCAAAAAAATGAGCATTTACGACAAGAACGAATGGCCCGAAGCCTATTCCGCTAAATGCTCCGTGGACAGAGATAAGTGCATAGGTTGCAAGGCATGCTTGAAAAGCGGCTGCCCCGCCATATCGATCAAGGACAAAAAAGCCGTTATCGACAAAACAATGTGCGTAGGTTGCACCGTTTGCAAACAGATCTGCCCCAAATCGGCGATAAATTAAGGAGGTAAAAATATGACAAAAAATATTCTTCTCGTGGGCGTTGGCGGTCAAGGTACCATTCTTGCAAGCAAAATACTCACCCTCGGACTCCAAAAGGCAAATTACGACGTTAAAATGAGCGAAATACACGGCATGAGCCAACGCGGCGGCTCGGTTACTTCGCATATAAGATATTCGGAGGATCAAGTCTACTCTCCCGTCATAGAACTCGGTCAAGCGGACGTTATCGTCGCTTTCGAGAAAATGGAAGCGCTCAGATACCTCGACTATCTCCGCAAGGGCGGCAAGATATTTGTAAACGATTACGAGATCCCCGGCATTCCCATCACATCCGGTCAAGTCGAATATCCGACAGGCATAATAGAGGAACTTAAACGCGTTGCCGATACGACCGTTATCGACGCCGACGGCGAAGCGGAAAAAATAGGCAGTTCCAAAGTTATGAACATGATTTTGCTCGGTACGATCATCGGTTCCATGAATCTTACCCATATAGATTGGGACACGATCCTTACCGAAAACGTAAAACCTCAATTTATAGAATTGAATAAAAAGGCTATTCGTCGCGGCATAGAGCTTGCAAAATAGAAATTTTCGATATTTCGCCTGCCTTTGATCAAGGCAGGCTTTTTTATAGAAATATCCCCTCCGAACTACATAACGGAGAGGATATTTTTATTGAAGCAAAAATTTTTATTTCGCCCTTTGTCGAAATTGTTTACTTTGTGCAAGCAAGACAACTCGTATTACAATGCGCTTTTGAGTATCATATAAATCGCAAAGCCGACAAGCAAAATGATACCTATTGTCCAGCGAATTTTGCGTGCTTTGCTTTCGTCCATAGGCTTATAGCGTTTTTCTTCGCGTTTGAGATAGTGGCCGCAATTGACGCAAGTATCTATGGTAGACGGCATTTCCTCACCGCAGTTGGGACATTTTATCGTATTCGGTTGCCCCTCTATCGGCTTATACGGTCCGACCAGCAAATCGGGATCGTTAAGATCTGTTTTTGAATCGAACTTCTCCTGATAAGTTATTTTAGAATACGGTTGTTCGTCATGCTGTTTGTTTTCTTTATCGTTTTGCGACATCTCAAAGCTCCTTTAATATCTCGGGAACCTTTTGAGCTATTTTCTTCAATGCGCCGTCCTCAAAAGGCGAAGTGAGCCCCGCTCTTTCGCAAAGTTTACTAAATGGCATAGTCCCGCCCGCCCTACAAAATTCGAGATATCTGTCAAGCGCATTTTTATAATTTTCGCGAGAAGCGATCAAAAATCCGAGAGCTACGGTTTGAGCCAAACAATAGTCGATATAATAGAACGGCGTTTCGAAAATATGCATTTGATATTGCCAACGAGTGCCTTCCTCAAGATACGGTATGCCTTCAAAAGAAAGATACGGACGATATTTTGCTTCGAGCTTCAAATATTCTTCGTTGCGTTGCTTCGGAGTAAGATCGGGATTTTGATATACAATATGTTGAAATTCATCCACGATCGAGCCGTACGGAATAAAGCTCAATGCCGACAAAAGATGCTTGTATCTGTATTTGTCGGCGTCCTTACCGAAAAATCTATCCATTTGCGGCCAAGATAAAAACTCCATGCTCATGGAATGTGTTTCGGCTGTTTCCATACCTCCCGTGGCAAGTTCCTTATCGCCGAACCTCATAGCCATGTCCATTGCAAGCGCATGACCGAATTCGTGCGTTATAACGTCTATATCGTCCGAAGAGCCGTTGAAATTGGCAAGAATAAACGTCTGCTTGTAATTGTCGAATGAGGTGCAATATCCGCCGCCCCACTTGCCCTTGCGCGGTTCTACGTCGAATGCTTCCGTTTCGAGCATGGACTTCATAAATTTGCCGATTTCGGGCGACATTTCATCGTACATAAGTTGCGCTTGCTTGAATATTTCGTCCTTGTCTATGACGGGCTTCGGCTCGCCGTCGTTAAAACATACCGAATCGTCATAAAACATATAGTCCTTTATGCCCAGCTTTTCGGAAAGCTGCTTTTTGATATCCGAAACGACGGGAACGAGGTCGGCAAGCACGCTATGACGGAATTTTTCGACCATTTTTCGATCGTAGTCCATGCGTTCCATATTCAAATATCCCAACTCGATATAATCGCGATAGCCGAGTTTCTTTGCCATGCGGTCGCGAACATGGACAAGATCGTCGAAGATCCTATCGAGCTCCTCCGAATGTTTGCTCAAACCTCTGCCCACAGCCTCGCAAGCGGCTTTACGCACATTGCGATCGCCTTCTGCCAAATATCCCTTCAATTCCGCAAGCGTCATCTCCTTGCCGTCGTATTCAAAGCTCATTTCAGCCATCAATTTGCTGTACTGCGCCACATATTCCGCTTCCTTTTGCTTATCCTCTATGATACGCGGATCGGATGCCGCCGACAAAATCTCATACTTTTTGAATACGAGCGGAGATATCCGCTTTTGCAATTCGGTCCTAAACGGGCTTGCGAGCATAGCCTTGCCGAAGTCGTTTATAAGCTCTGTAAAAAGCGGCGAAATATTGTCGTAGTATTCTCGCTCCTTGTCATAAAACTCGTCGCCCGAATTAAGTGTGAATCGCATATTTGCGAGCGATCCCATAGTATTGAAATTGGACAATGCTTCAAGCATTTTTTCGTGAGCCTCGATGACTTCATCCGGTGAGGTCGCATTTTTCACGGCGGCGGTCGCTTGCTTCATCACCGCCTCCGCCTCTTCTATTTCATATCTTTTATACGGTAGATCCTTAACTTTCATATAAACCTCCGAAAAAATTATACCATCTGCCACCGATTAAGTCAAGGGTAATTAAGTGAAAATGGGAAGGCAAAAAGAAAAGGGCGACGGTACTTAACAAATACCGTCGCCGATCTTAATTGTTCATTGAATCCGTAATAGCTTTGCGCGCG
>CANQUR010000009.1 GCA_947627075.1 uncultured Clostridia bacterium | reverse complement strand
TTATCGACGCATGACAAGTAATACCGCCTTCGTCGGTAATGATACCCCCAGCCTTTTCCAAAGCGGAAACTATTTCCGGGGTGGTCATGGACGTTACTACGATTTCGCCGCTATTAATCTTAGACGCGTCTTCAAAACCACGCACTATACGAACAGTTCCTTCGATCTCTCCCATAGAAGCAACGCTACCAACAATATCCGAATTGTTGACGTCATAACTCATAAGCTCCCTTTGAAGCATATAAGTAGCACTTCCGAAAAAGACATCACTCTTACCATCGAAGAATGTAATGAGTATGCCACGCTTTCTACGATCTATCGCCTTTTTGTCCAAATCATTTGTCTCAAGCGTTGTGATCTCGTATGGCGTGAGGTACATGAGATCCTCTACTTGCACTTTTCTTCGTTTGGCTATTTCGCCAAGCAACCGTTCTCTTATGTAAAAGAAAAATCTGTCGCTGTTTTCAGCCGTATATGTGCGAAGATATATGAACTCCGACATTAATTTTATAAGCCGAGCGTCATCGCCAGATCGATCAAGGAGTTTTGTGTATTCCTTTTTATCATCAACTCTTTTTTTTGCAATCTTCCTAAGGGTCGCTTTGGCTTGTTCATAAGTTATGTCATCGAACCGCTTAATTATATCATCTTTTGTCAAAGCACTTCCTCTCCTATTAAGCGGTGCATTGATCCACTCATATTTATCAAGATACTGCCGAACATTGTCATTCAACTTTGCCTTCAAAAAGGACACTCTTTCGTCAGAATATAAAGTTCTTTTAGGTAAGGATACTATCGTAGGTATGGCTTTAATAAGTCCCTTATCCTCGATCTTCTTCAAAAGATAGTCATCGGGTCTCATCATAAGCGGCACATAACTTCTTATGTAATGTTCAATTTGCCTATTGTATTCGGCAAACAGTTTTCTGTCCGAGATTAAGCCGAATGACATTTTTTTTAGACGATTGGCATACGACTTTGTTCTTGCGACAGAATTTTTTATATTGCCAATAAACTTCTCGAAAAAATCGTCTTTATCGAGTTCTCTCCAAACTTCATATGCGAATTTGTCATTTTCGTCAGAATAATATTCTCTTCCGTTTATTAGCAGACCTTCCGAGATAGGCACGCAAAATCCGAAAAGTTTTTTTTGCAAAGCCGAATCAGCCGCCTGCCTTTGTACAGACTGACATAAATAACAAAAATCCCGAAAAACATAAAAATTCCAATTTCTCGAAGGAATTTCGGGTATTACGTCACCTAAAGCTGTCATAGGACGCATTTGCAAATAATACAACTTTTCAGCCTCGGTCCACTCTATATCGAGAGCATGACCTTCTTTTTTTTCGAGTGCCAGCGCGGAACTTACCAATTCCTTAAATTCTGTGGGATCCGCCCTGTCAACAAGATACTGCTTAGGGGTTATTTCTCCACTGACAAGTTTATTGCCCGTACCGTCCACGCTCTCCACCACAGCCTTATCGCAAAAAAAGGGTGAGACGGTAAAAAGTACGCCTGATCTCACCCCGTGTATCATCTTTTGCACGACGATCGACATTCCACCCGCCTCGACGGAAAAACGATGAGAATATCCGCGGGTCACATAGCTTTCTCTGACCTCTTTGACGGCGTCATAGAGATCATCTATATTGACATCAAGTTTCGTACGAAACTGCCCAGCATAACTGTTTTCTTCGCCGTCCTCTCCCACACAGCTTGACCTTACAGAAAATTTTTCGGCTCCGATTTTATTGGCAAAATAATAAAGTTCATCACGAAAACTTTCTTCAAAAATGTCCGTTTCCGCAGTTATAACAAAAAAATCAGGAACATTACAACCGTACATAACGAGTTTTGCCAAACCAAAACCCTTTCCGCCTACGACGGAAACGTCATTCATCTTCGTTTTATCGTATATTATCATATAAAGTCGAAGTAGTTGGTCTCCAAAGAGCAACCTCCGCATTTGGTACAGCCTTCCTGCATTTTAGGCGAAAGTCCTCTTTGTCTGAGAAGTTGTCCAACACGTTCACTTATCCAAATCAATTCTTCGGCATTGCAATTTGGGACCTTGAGTTCGCAGTCATCCATGGCCTTAAAAGGTATTATGGTGGGGATAACGCCAATTTCGGCTAACTTTTCGCACTCCTTGACTATGTCCTCTTTGGGCTGGATCCCCGCTATTAGTACGCACGAAACTTTACCTCTTCCGAAGACTTCTATGGAATGCTTATAACAGTTGTAATACGACTCGTATGTTATGCTCGACTTACCGGGGCAGATCTGTTTGCGCAATACAGGATCGGCGATCTCCAAATTCATAATAAGCGACGAAGCACCTGCCGCTTTCAGCTGATCGATTTTATTTGCATCCTTGGGCGGGGCCATTTCAACCGAAATAGGAACAGAAGTAAATTTTCTTACACCTGTTATTATCTCGATCAAATAACTTGCCATATTGTCCGGACTGATATATGTGCCTCCACCAAGATTTATCGACTACCTGTTTGTAATGGCGAACAACGCCCTGAGTCCATCGACAACATCTTTTACCGGAACAACAGTTTGAGTTTCTGTCGTCTTGATACTACAAAACTTACACTTGACTCCCGGTCTGTCGAAACAGCAAACCAATGACGGCCAAAGCGATATGACATTATTTGAATGCGGCCTTGCAAGCTCGTCTATTACGGTGTTTGTTTTTGGAAGGTCGTCAAATAGCGTGATCGGCACTCGACCGTTATCCCATTCGATATAAAATTTATCGTTATCGCTCCTTAAATGATATGGCGAAACCTTACTGAATTTTTCGGCTACACTTATGCAAACATTGCTACCGAGAATGTTAGCATTGACGGCATGAACAAAACCTTTGTCATAAAAATACGGACGGGTCTTGAGCAGATCCTCGCCGACTTTTTTGTCGACGTTCACGCCATAACACAAAAGTCCCGCCTTGATCAAAGCCAAATTTTTGCAATCCATAAAATCACTTCTCCTTGGAACTGTACCATTTGCCGAACATCATTATCTTAGCAGTTCTGCTTACGGCATCTTTGTCATACTTACTACCGCGAATAAGCGTTAAATGTTCAAAACTCCCGAACTCAGCGGTCAAATAATCTGTAAAATTATTAACGTTGTAGTCCGAGCAACTGAAAAGGTCGCAAAACATCACCTTTTCTCTTAAATCGTAATGAAAAGCCACATGACTTTGAGCAATAAGAACTATACCGGAATAAAATTCTTTTGTTTTGAGTACGTAAGGTCGGCTAATCGGCTTCATGCTTATTTTTTCGGGCATGGTGTCGAGCATATCAAATATTCTTTCGAACGATATGTCAATATCCTCTATTCTTGCAATTATGTGCGGTCCAAAAACCTTTGGGTGAGAATGCTTGCCCCATATCCTATTGGGATCCACTCCGCTATCCACTCTGCGTTCTGTACGCAAAACGTTAAGACAGGTTTCACTACAACAAAAAGTTTGTAAAACGAGTTTCTTTAACTTCTCCTCATCAAAGTATCCTTGATACAGTAGATCTATAAACAAGCAACCTCTTTGCGGAAAAGTATGGATCGTAATATGCCCGCCCTCCAAAATGGAAAAAGCACTTATCCCCTCATCGTTTCTGTCATCAGGATAGTAATACGGCAACAGAAACGGAGGCATAGCCGGTACTAAATTGAGTTTATATATTGCCTCATTCAAAAACCACTCGACGGTCTTCAAATCATCAAGTCTGTTTTCATTACCTTCGTATCCGTCGATCATTATGTGGTCCATAATAAGTTATCCTTTTTTGTAAAGATTTTTGTGTTCCATAAAATCATACATTCTACGTACGAATCCCTTGGGGATCAGGAACGGATTTATCCACCAACTTTCGCTCGAACCATACCTGAGAGGTATGCAGAAATAAGTGCTGGGATTGTACTCCTCCTCGGTAAGAAGCGTTACTATAAAGCCCTGATCCCTCGGATCGATCTCTTTGCCTCCTGTGGGAACGGGAACTCTATATGTGCATTTTTTAAGATTGTCTCTGTCCACATTCTCGCGATAGTAAGTGACAAGATACGGATATATTGGATCGCAATCCTTATCTTCCAGCTGAGACGCCTCATGATAAAGTCCGCGATTACTATAATCCTCGTTGTAAATGAGGAAAAGGAAAACGTCTATGAAGTAATCAAGCCAATATTTGTACGACGGATCTCTGTAATAAGTGTCTGAGAAGTTTTCCAACATTTTGAATATCGTCGACTTTGATCCGTTTGACAAAGTAATATCGGTATAATATCTCAGCTTTTCCACATCGCAAATGTAGTTGCGCGTAATGAGGTATTTGAGACGTTTAGCTTCTTCGCTTATATTAAAGCTGTTCTTTGCCGACTTATTATACTTTTCGCACAGTTTACAAAAGCCCTCGAATACTTCGCTCAGTCCTTGCTCCTTTATCTCCAAATATTTTTCGGCGGCGGCTTGCGTGAATGCCTCGAGACACTTTTTACGCGCCTCATTGCGTCTACCGTACGAAGGTTCCTGCCTTTGGTCATTGTCACCACCGTCGTTGTCTTCCGCACTTTTCTTTGCCGATTCGATCTGTTTTGTCATAGCGTAACTATCAAGACCGGTATAAAACACCTGCAAAAACGCAAAGATATTTTTGAAAATATCTTTCAGTCTTTCTCGGTCCTTATCGCATTTTTCGACATCTATCCCGCGAAGGTTCCTATAATACTGTTTGAGCGTTTCGATACATGAAAGAATGTTGTTGAATTTGAAAGATAGACTTTCTTCAAAAGGATGGACGCCCCTATTCTCGTCTATTCCAAAGCCCATAGCTTTGAGTATGGTCTTAGTTTTGAGCGCAACGCACTGCACTCCAAACACGCTCGAATTTTGACCGCACCACTTTTCAAGCTCGGAAAGGTTTTCATAATAGTCTCTTTTGAGTGAGACGGCGTCATCATAACCTATACAACGCCACTCGATATTTTCCATTATGGTCTTGAAAATTATGTCCTCGTCAACTATCTGTTCAAGGAAGTCGCTTGGCCCCATTTCCACAAGAATGAGGGTGACGATATTGTCCCAATAAAGTTCGGGAGATTCATAACTCTTTATCGTATCAGGGATTATTTTCGGATACTTTGATTTGCAAATATCAAATATCTTCTTCTTTTTGTTTGGCGAGTTTTTCAACGCGTCACTTATGATTATGGCAAAATCGCGTATATTCTTGTAGTTAAAGGATAGAAACTTACGCATCTCCTTGACATCTTTGATCGTATCTTTGCCATCCTGAGGACTCTCGCATTTGTCTTCGCCACTTTGTCTTTCTTCGACTTCTACTCTTGTCTCCCTTTCGCCGTCAAACGAGCGGTATGTATGCTGTAATTTGCCCGTAAACGCCGAAGTTTCCACAAGGAGATACAGCCTCGGAATATCGGATTCCACAAGGAGCTTTTTGCCGCTTTTCACAACAAGTTGGTCCTCAGTCAATATGAAGTTCTCGTTTTCGTAGAAGTCGTTAGGATACAACAAAACATCTTCTTCGAAATTAAGCGCGTATCTCATGCTCAGATCATGTTTGGACAGTTTGGTAACATCGGAAGGGACATTGATCTTGAGCGCGCGAAGAAAAGTAAACATGCGAAGAAGTTCGTAGCAAAGACTATTGCAGTATTCGAGTGTAAACTTGCCCGCCTCAAGCGTTTTGTATGAAGCACCTTTGAGGGCTTCTCTGACTTTTTGAAGCGTAAGTCCGATATCCATCGAAGCCTCTGACATACTGTAAATATTGGCAAATCTGCCTCTGATCACATCATCAGCCTTCTTCAAACAGATCCAAAGTTCCATTAGTGCGAATATCTGAAGATCGAGAGTAATATCCTCCTTGCCCATTGCACTTAAAAAGAGTTTTGAAAAACGCGCATTCCTGAAATACTCTATATGTTCTTCTTTTACCAATTCCGAATCGTCATAAAGTTGTTTCCACCTGCACAACACGACAACAAACGCAAGCGTCACGGTATTGCGCATTACTCCTATGACTCCCGCCTCGCCGATAAGATTACCTTTCGCCAAACTTTCGATGAGGCGATCGTCGGGAACGCCAAGCGGAGTCCCGAAAAGGACCGATCTGGTCATGGGATCGGGGACCAACTCGAGGAATAGTGCCGCAAGTTGCGTACTGTCGGTTATGTCTACTACGTTTCCTGCTCTGTTTTTTATGATTTTACTCATTGAATTTACCTCGCGATCACGTCCGCAAGTTTTTCATATCCTGCTATAAGAAGTTTCTCTTGTTCGGTAAGAGCATCGTTTTCTTTGAAGATCTTATAAAGCAATTCAGCTTCCGACCATTTGAAACGTTCGATTTCGGGTAATCCATAAATCTCTTCCGCCGTATTAATAAAACTGAGATCAAGTTCATATCCGTAAGCCTTTGAGTCTCGACTGCATTCTTGTTTTATGACGTAGACTATCTCGTTTTCTATCTTTTTGAAAGCCTCTTCCTTCATCATTTGAAGTTCTTGTCTCGCCTTTTCAAAGTTCGGTTCATGCTCATTAATGTTGATAGGCGAAACAGACGTAGGCAAAAGAATGATCCTGCGTTTTTCTTTCGCTCCAATACGCGTCAACTTTTTGGGTATTTTCTTTGTAAGGTAATCCTTTGTCCCCAAACGGAACTGCGTAGTCGGACGCATGCACATCACAGAACAATCTATCTCGGAAAGAACGTTTAAGGTAGTCTGTTGAATGCCGGAAGCGCAATCGAATATTATTGCCTTTGGACGCTTGGATTCGTCCAAGGTATAGAAAGCGGAAATAAGATTGACAAGAGGCGAGTTGTTTTCAAAAGTTCTAAACTGTTCGTCCGAAATGGTGTCGGCATTTATGTCCGCCCCGCAGAAAAGCACGCTACCGTTATCATCAAGTCCCAATGTCTCGCCAACCTTATCGAAAAATTCATAATAATTAATTTTTGCAAGGCTACCACTTCGTATCGCTCTGTTTATTCCCTCTTCATCGTCGATAAACAAGTGACGTGCCGAATATGGCAATGGTTCACCATACTTGAATGTTTTCAACAAACTTGTTAGTCCCATACTATCCAGATCCACGTCAAAAACAAGAATAGGTTGTTCGGACGTTGCGCCGAGTTCCTTAGCCAAAAACGGCAAAGTGTTATAGCATGTAGTAGTTCTGCATGCACCACCCTTATATGAATTGAACGAAATGACCTTCATCTGATAAAACCTCCGTCACTCTCTAATTTTCCTTATTTTCGTTATCGTGTCCCGAGTTCTTACCTTCTCGAATCTGCATTCGATATTTGTGGTAAATGGCGTAATTTTTACTTTCCAAAGTATCTTGCCCGCTTATATCACTCGAATAATAATCCTGACTTTCCAACAAGCCGTTGTATGCCGCCGAAAGGATCTCTTGCATCATGAGTGCTTGTCTGAACTCATCGACATACTTTTTGATCTTCTCTTGTCGGTCTCCCTCCGAACAGTCTTTAACTATTTCATTCCACGTCTCACGCACGGGTTCCAAGTTTGCGTCAACTATTCCGTCCATATTGAGCAATCTCTCTATGTCGAACGAACCAAAACCCTTGTAGTAACCGTTTCCGTTCAGGATGTTTATGATGGCAATCGACGAAATTTTCTTGAGATAATGTTCTATCTCATCTTTAATCCAACGTCTGGTTGTCTCGCCTATCTCAAAACTGTGCTTGTTTTCGTTAAGGATCTCTTGGAACTTACGGGCATTTTCCGCGTCTCTTTGGTCATATTGTTTCTTGGTAGATTCTATAGACTCAATGTACTTCTTCTCGTTGTCGTCGATCTGCTTTTGGAGCCTGCTGATCTCTACATCCTTGTCGCTGAGTTTCTTTTGATAAAAGTCCTTGATCTTGTCGAGGTTCTGTCCTGTAAGGTCCAGGATGAGTCGCCTGAAATTATATCCTACTACGTCCGAAGACTCACTGCCAAGATCGATCTCATCGCCTATGGATCCGAGGCTGTTTCGCAAATTTTTTAACGCGGTAAATCCAAGTTCGTATTTGTCATAATAATCGAAATAATCGTAGGCGATAGCCTCGCAATGACGCGCAGTGGAGTTCATGTCCACATTGTCTTCATTCCACAACCACTCGACCTGACGATCTTTGCTCTTACGCGAAACTTTGATATGTCTCTTGTTTTTTGTATTGTAATAAAGTTCTTTCAGGTCTGCTTGCGGGTATTTGGTAAGAGCGTTGACTATCATGATCTTGGCTGAAAGCAACAATGGTCGAATGTAATTGATCGCTATATTTGCCTTGTTCAGTTTGGAAAGATTGATCTTGTCGGAGACAGCCACATCAAGTTCGCTGTACATCATGTAATCCGTATCCACTATTCCGAGACGTTGGCTATTTTCAAAATCCCTATATAGAAGCGATATCTGATCGATGGCGTCCTTGGTAGAGTTGAAGAAGTCACGGTATTCGGCGATCTCGGAAAGTTCTTCCGGATGCTTGTCCTCAAGAAATTTTTGGAATACTCGCGCTATGTCATAATACGTCTTGTAGTTATCTCCAAAATCCACATCTCCGTCTTCATCGCGTGTTCTTTCCGAAAGAAGAAGTTTTACATCATCATCGAATACATGATGCGTCTTTTTATCGTTGTAACCTCGGCAATTAGCGGCGTATGCAGAAATCTCCCTGCGTTTTTCATCAATGTCACCGCCATCTTTTCGGGACAATTCATACTTATTGTAATAGAAGTCCGCTATGCTCTTATCTTCCATAAATCGTCTGATGACAACTTCTTTATCCACATAGCCATACATCGCTATCATGGCGGTATACAGTGAATTAAAGAGTGCGGACGAACGGTTACTGCTTGCTATCTGCTCGTAATTTGTGTACGGAAATTCATATCTGACTTTGTCACCGTCTTTTTTGGTCACGACAAAGAAAGCACGTTTCTTGCCATAAACCTCTTTTGTACGGCTGTAAACATTAAGAGCTACTTTGTAGACGGCGTCGAGACACAGATCCACGAATCCGCTTTCTCCTCCACCATTTACCACGTATTGATTTATCGAATCAATAAACTCCTCATCGCCTTTGGTCCCTTCTTGTGTGAATGCGTCGGCAAATCTACTCAAAGCGTCAACTACGGCGTAAGTGTCTCCAAGAGTTATCGCACGTGTAAATTTTGGACTTAATGTTACGCCCCAACCGAGAAATTTCTCGTCTCCCGGTCTCGCCGTAACAAAGTTGTAGATCATACTTAGAATGTCTGCGGTTGTCTCTACAACGCGTTCCATAAGATTGGTACCATCTTTTGTAATAAGCTCTTCGTCCTTAAACAAATTAAGACGCTTATAAGCTCTTCTGAAATATATGAGCGTTGTAAGAACAGTTGCTGCCGAAAACGTTATCGGGATGATCTTATCACTGTCGTCTCTTGCGGATTTGAATATCTGTATACAATCATCTGCACTCAAATAAGGCGTCAAATCGTAACCGGAACACGCGTTAGCACTCGTACTGACACCGTTTACATGATTAAGTATCCGTTCTATACCGACCTTGATCGTCTCGCGGTCTCTGCTCTCACGCTGAATACATTCGTTACGCGTTTCGCTAACGGAGTCTTGCTCTCTACCTACGGTAAGGATCTGATCGTCAGATTCAAAATCATCTAAAGTGGGCAGATTACCGAAATTATAAATGATAAGAAGCGATTTAATGGCATTGCAGTACCTCAAAAACTCCGAATCACACATGGATCCTTTGATAAGCGAAAGTTCGCCCTGCACTGCCTTTTCGATATTCAACGAGATCGCAGCCTTCTCTTTTTCCCAAACAAAACCTTCATTTTTGCCTATGCCCTTTACGAGGTCATTCAAGAGCGCGCCATACGACGTCTTTGCGTTTGTACTCATTTAACCGATTTCCTCCATCTTAATATCATCAAAAGCCTCCGTAGCTTGCACAGGGATCTTTCCCCTGAATGTGGCCTTTTTCAGTGCATAGCAATTTGCAAATGCATTTTTGCCTATATGTTCAAGCGAAGACGGAAACTCAACTTCCGTTATTCCAAAACAATTTTTGAAAGCCCCTGTCCCTATGTTTTTCAATCCTTCGGAGAACACTATCTTCTTAACGTCACAACCGACGAACGCTCGAGCGGCAATCGTTTTTGTTCCGTCAGGAATGGTCAACACGCCTTCCCGAGGTTCCCCTCCGAACACTACTCCGCACACTGAAAAATTCGTATCTGCGTTAACAACGACGCCCGATCCCAAAAAGGCAGATGGATCGCACGCTTTGACCCCTTCCATTCCTTCTATAACGGTGAGAGCGTTGCAATTCATAAACGCCATGCGTTGTATATTCTCCACGGAGTCGGGGACTCGTACCTTTTTGACAGACGTGTTGCCACTAAAAGCGTATTCGCCTATCTCCTTAACGGAATCAGGTATGGATACAAACATATCTTGCCCCTTGTATGACAACAAAACTTTGTCTTTGATAATGAAGTCATCGGGATTATTGCAAAGTTCTTCCAGCTCCTCTCGCAAATAATTCACGATCGTGGCAAATGCTTCTTCCTCATTTTTGTAATTACTCAGGATAACAGCCTGATTTCGATTGCTACCCAAAAAATAGTCGGCGGTACTTTCTTCCATGTTAAAATAATAGTCGTCGATAGCAAAAACAAGGAGTTTCTTGTTATTCTCACGTTGCTTACGCATCATGCCTATTTCATCGACCACCTCTTCACTTGTAAGCGAATTCTTGCTTGCCACAAGTATGTAAACAGACGCTCCTCGAAGTTTCTCGCTGATCTGCTTTGGCCAATCTCCGATGTGCAGACCCTTATCATACCATGCCGCAAGTTTTTTCGACGACAAATAATCATACAGTCTGTTGGTTATGCCAAGATCCGGTTCCTTATTGCGATGGCTTATAAATGCGTATTTCATGTCCACTCCGAAATATATAAAAATCACCTTAATTGTATCATAATGCGACAAAGAATGCAACTTTTTCGGCGAATATTTTTTCTATCCCACACAATATTAGACTTTTTGTCGATATTTAGTTATCTTTGATCTTTTCACCGTCGGAAAGTTTGTCATAAGGGACAAGCATTGGGTGGGTCTTTGCTATCTGATCGCGTTTTTCCGAAAAGATAAAGCCTTCGGTGCGCATGAATGCCGCCCAACGCCTATGCTCATAAATTCTTAAAGTCTCGGCGTCTTCGACATTAATGCCAAGTTGCTCTCTTATCTGTTTGTAGATCACCTGCGCGATCGAAGATCTCCTATAATATTCCGAACGATAAAATAGTTTGGCCGCCTCATCTTTTTGTCGGTCTGTTTCTGCCCACTGAATATGGACTTTGAGTGCCTCACTCTCCAATTCACTACGATCCAAGCCTTTAACCGAATAGAGTGACTTAGTAGCATCCACAAACGTGATATTGTAAGAATTGCCCGAAAAATCCGAAAGCCCGTCTCGTACGGCTTGCGATACGACGGAGTCATAGACCATGGCATATATTGTAGGTAATAATTCCGTCCTACAAAGAATGGAGCGCACTGTTATGGCAGTCTTTATGTTGAGTTCATCGTCGCCGAGAGAAACATACGCCACCGTCGGAGAAATGGAAGAAAGTTCGTCGGTAAATCTTTTGCCGTTTACGTCAACTTTATGAAACGCTATTGTGTATTGAGCGTCTAATGGATCGCTACTACAATTTCCGGATATAATCTCCGGCATGATCTGACTAATTTCGTCCACCACGTCCCGATTGTCAAAAACATGTACTTTGAGTTCATAGCCCGGCATCTGACAGAGCCAACATAATGTTTTGAGGATATCGATACCATTCCTGCCCAAACCCAATATCACAGCCGTTATGATCTTCTTATTGTCGCAGATCGTCGCGTTATCGAATAAGGACCTGTCCATAAGCATATATGACAAATTCATACTTTCATCGATTTGTCTGACTTTTATGTTGGCGCACACCGAGCCGAGAAGCACTTCGCTCTCCGCACTATGAGAGAGGACGTACAATTCCATTTTCCTATCTTTGTATTTTTCTACAAGTTCAAGTGCCTGCCTTAAATTTTCGGTCTCATCTTCTTCCAAAAGATATACCTTACACAGCTTACGTCTCTGAAATTTAAGGCTACAAATCCCTTTTTTGAAACAAACTGCATTTATTCTTTTTGCTTGTCCAATGAATTCGGATCCTTCATGAACATTGGTAAATACAATATGTTTTTTATTGGATACACGCCTGATATCCTCGGCAAGACACAATGACTTTTCATTAAGTGCGGAAAAAATTACGTCTCCTCCTACAACCTTATACCTTATCGCGTAAACTATCTCACCGAACAGCGACAAAATATACCCGGCAGTCATCAACGGCAAAGCTATTATTATGACCGTCATGTAAAGAGAATACACCCTTCCTACATTACCAATTCCAAAGGAAACAAATTCGTGTATATTGTCAAAGTTACCGTTTAACGTTATAAGCGCAAGCGCGTTTTGCGCTGACAAAACTATCGCCTGAAAAAACTTTGGTATGGAACTTACACCCGCAAGATAATCTACGTAGTATATAGGAAATATTGCTATGACTGCCGCACAGAAGAAGAAAACAAAGAATATGCTGAACGGCGCAAGTATCCAATGTTCACGTCTTATCTTTTTTCGTATGATCACTATGCCGATCGCTGCGGCAATGATTATGGCGACCGACAATATCAAAGAAATGGTCGTAACAGTCGTTTTCATATCTCTACCTGAAACAATCTATAATATGAACTTCAATATGACGGCCTATTTTGGGGTCTTTTGCCATTTGGATGCAGTCGAATGTACCGCCTTGATTTATCGGTTTTTTGTTCTGATCCTTAAGGTCCATGGGTTTTCCATCCCATAGTGCCAACAGCATATCACACTTATCAAGCATATGTGCATTTGCCTTGGCGTATCGGAATTGGGTATCGGGAATAATATCGCAAACCGCGCATTGCGCAAGCAGATGGCGCATTTTAAGCTCGTCTTCCTCAGAAAAATCGCGCCCGTTGCTGATTGCGTCGTTCCTTACGTCTTTGATATAGTCCTCATATGGCATCGGAAGCGTGGCCTTTATCGTAAGTCCCATTTCGACCGCACATTCGGCTATAAGTTGATCCGCACCATACGCGAAACACGTTCTGACAACGACCCTGTAACGATCGGTGAATTTTTCGAGAAACGCCTTGATCTTGTTTTTAAGGAGCTGACGATCGGTAATAAAATACCTGTGACCCGTACCGGCAATTTCATATGTTTCCTTATCCTTACGTCCCGAGCCGTAATTGTAGATCTTGATATTACTTTCAAATTTAGGCAGAAGGTCTATCATGTTTTGGATCATCAAATTGTCCTTACTTTGTTCGCTTGGGGGCAAGACGTCAAACGGGGCAATGGACTTATGTATTTTTTTCTTATTTCGTTCCTCAACATTTTTGTAATCGGTGCCGTACTTCCAACCTAAGGAAAGTTTTTCTTTCACCCATCTGATATGCTCCTCACGGCACAAGAAACCACGTACGTCATCAATTCCGTCAATGTGAAGTTTGCTAAAATCCGTTACTACGGGATAATCGAGCGACTTACTGCTATAAAAACAATTTATCAATTCGAGCTTGTACGAATATGACTTGGCGACTTCGATGTTAGACACCTTGAATTCGAGCGGGAGATTGCCGAAGTCTTCGTTCAGTTGATCCTCATTATACGATTTGCAATGTTCGTTGTAACTTGAATGAACAAGTTTCGCAAGGTCATAAAGATTTATGAATCTGTCGTCGGAGGCAAAGTTATTGATCCTTTTTTCCTTCGGTTTCTCATCGCATTTTACTTCCAAATCAAGCGTCGAGGAAATGTACCCGAGTTCTTTTTCGCCGCCGAGTATCTTACGGACAAAGACGCCGCTTTGCATTTCATCCACAAATTTATTCAGCAAGGCTTTTTCTTTGTGAATGATGTAGGATTCATAAATATATTTTGCCGAAATGCTGTTGTCACGTATGGAGAGATCTATATCCCAAGCGATCGGATCTCGTTTACTCTCTTTGCCATACGGCATTCTATCCCAACACTGAAGTTCGTCGCAGAGGATAAGAAGATAAGAAAGCGGGTGTTCGCCAAGAGCGATCGGTCTGATATTTAATTTAGGATCATCTTTTTTATCGAACTTATTGAAATTGTTATGTAGCAAAATTGCGGTAAGAATATCGAGATGTTCGATCCCAAACTTTTCGACGCCGTTATCAAGAAATCTACGCGCAAGCAACACGGCACTGAAATATCCGTGATCCATGAATTTTGTCTGCTTTACCACCCTTGTCATAAGGTATGGAGCCACTATCTTGGGATCATACCCTATGCGAAATTGGATACCGTATGCAAGCAAGTCATTAATGTCATCGATCGGAGCGTAGCCATAAAGATTTTCGAGTTTCTGACGTTGCGACTTGCTGATTGCAACCAACTTTTCCATATTGCCGAATGACACATAGGGGTTTTCTTCATTTTCGCCCCAGACTTCATTGGCATAAGTCTTGATCTGCTCATGCGCGAGCTGGAACGGATATCCTATGTCGTGAAAGAGAGCCACGATACCCCAAGATTTCAAAAACTTCAGGCCGGCAGATTTGCCACTACCGTATCCATAAAAATTATTGAAGGTGTCGCGATAAGTTTTGTCAAGAGCGTAAATCGCCAATCCAAGCGCAAAGACATAAACGGAATGAGAATAATGATCTCTGTGCTTTTCCAACAGCTCACCGGAATGATACTCATGATCGGACAACAATTCAAGTAATTTCTTCGTATTGACATATCCTGAGCCGAAGAGATTAAACATTTCGCAAAAGCAGAGATAGACCACAAAAGCGTCTTCTTTTTTGCCACTGCGAAGAAATCCTTCGATTGCTTTCGTAAAGCATGCCTTGTCGTTTGCGACATCGCGACCGGCTTCAGCCTCGGTACGTTCCGGCTCAAACATGTCAAAAAAATGTTGCGTCAGATCCAAAAGTGTAGCCATAAAAATCCTCCCTTTTACTTACGTATGATCATGTATCCACATTCATGGAGCAACCAATAAGCGTCATCCAGAAGTTGATAATCATATTTCATAACATCGGCAGTCCTTTCCGAAGTGTTGTCGCGCGTTGAAACAAGTTTACGGAATTGAACAAGTCCGTCATAAGTCGTAATATTTCCGTGTCTGCGGAGCGCGTAATTCTTGCCGTTTGTAAATTCGGTTTTACCGTCCTTCCAAACCTGTTCGCCAAGAATACATTGTTTCGTCGAAGGGATCATGCCCTTGCTTATCATGAACGAATTCCATCTGTAGTGTTCCTGAATAGCGAGCGTTGTCCTGAGCGACGGCTTAAAATCAATATCGTATCTAACGACTTTTTTATTGAGAACACCATCCATAAACGTAGGCATATCGTCTTTGGCATAGACGGAAAAGTATTCACTTTCGTCCATACCCCCATCGCCCTTTACGCAGTCAAGCCCCATAAGATTGAGTTTGGAACGAATAGCGAGACAACAATATACGTCTGATTCTCGTTCCCATCTATGCTTTTTGACATACCAATTATAATCGGACTGCTTTTTGCAACGCTCGACAAAGTTGTCGTCAACGACGCACTCCTTATCGTGTGCTATTTTGTATTCCAAGTCGTAAACTTGGTATCTCAACTTAGCCATACGAAGAATATCGTCGTCCGTGATAGCGTCAATGTTATAGACTTCGTCTTTCTCGTTGCCAATGACAAAGCAATCTTTTCGGCAAAACGATAAGTCCCCACGGATCTTGACAAAGATATAAACATTTTCAACGCCCCATTCGTCACGCTTATCAGCGAGTTTGTGCGCCATATCCACATTTTCCAGATCCGAACCGAAGGCTATTACAATGAAATTCAATGATCTTACCGAAGATACGACGCTTCTTATGTCCGAATAAAACGCCTGCGAATTTACATCAAGGTGATAGTATTTTTCCACAGCAGGGGCGTCCGGTAGCGGAAGATAATCATTTGAGTCCCCGACCTCATTTCGGAAACGGTAATATGTATGATTGAGGTTCTTATTATTTTCGGCAGGCTCTTTGTCAAAAATATGATAATTCACTTGTTTAAGAGCTATTTTGCCGTCTCTTTTGGTCAGAAATTGATTGTTGGCAACGGAAGTAAGAAAAATCTGCCTGTTTGTCTTGCCGAACCCTATCATGCAGACATTCAATTTCACCTCGTCATTGATGAGCGACGTATCTGCAATGATATTTTCTCCGAGAAAATACGCCATCGGATATTTCTTAACAAAGTTCATTGCGACCATAAGGTGTCGATCCTTATAGCTTATACACCCATACGAAGCGGCCATTATATCGGAATATGCCGTTTCGTGCTTGGGATCGCCGAACACATACACTTTAAGTCGTTCAAAATAATCGATCTTATCCTTCACACTATCGAGCTTGGCTATGAACAAACGACAAAAAGATATATTTTTCTCATCCGAACCCGTATTGATGACGACCGATATTCCGTTTTTGCGCTTTTTAAGACAATCAAAAATGCCTTCTACTAAACGTTTTGGATCGTCACAAACATAACTTATCTTGTCGAGATACATTCTGTTTCTTTTCTCTTGGTCCAACTTATCGACAAGAATTTTGGCATGTACACGATCACTTCGATAAATGTCAAGGTTGTTGTCACAGCTACCAAAGATATACAACTTGTCCTTATGCGTCAGCCTAAAGAATACAAATGATCTCCACCACTCCCACAGTCTTTGCCCAAGGAGTGAAACGGTAAACATTAAGGCGTTGATCGCCACAAGAGTGAAACAATAAAAAATGGTAATTCTGTAGAAAACATTTGCGCTCATAAGAGCGGTTATGGTAGAGGTCGAATATTTGAGAACGACGAGCGTAACAGTTTGATTAATAGCGGCGAAAAATGCGTTGAAGAAATCCTGTCCCGCATAGATATGACCAATACAAAATAGCGGTATCGCTATAAAATATATCAATGCACACTTAGCTTTTTTGAAACCGCGTAAAAAATTGATCCTCTCTGCTCTTTTTCGTGCGCACAGAGAAACCACAAAATACAGAACTTCGGCTGTAAGTAGTGCAAAGCAAACAGCGGTGATTAAGGTAAAAGTTTCCAACTTTTCCTCCAATTTACTATTCAATTCTATCATTTTTGGTTTGCACTGTCAACAAAATACGACAAGTTTCACCATATCAAACAAATATGCCGCCCATTTAGGACGATCAATCATCGATTGACAAAGAAAGAGGGATATGATATACTCGCAAAGACAACAAGCGAAAACAGACAAAGCGAAAAGCGCGGACGCCTAAGCATAGAAAATAGTGTTTTTGTTACCAAAAGCGCGGTAAAATGGGCAAAGAGAAAAGCGCGAAAACGGCTTGAATTCACAAAAACAACGTTACAAGGCAAAAACGGAGGAAAAAAGTTATGTGTACGGTAGCGACATACAAGACCAAAGACAGTTACTTCGGGCGGAACCTCGACTATGAGTTTGCATACGCGCAGACGGTGACGATCACGCCACGCGCTTATCCTCTGGAATTTCGAGGCGGAGAGCGAGCCGAACGGCACTACGCGATGATCGGCATGGCTTACGTACAGGACGGTTATCCGCTGTACTACGACGCGACCAACGAACACGGTCTAAGCGTTGCGGGTCTTAACTTTCCGGGCAATGCGACGTATCTGCCCAAGTCGGCGGACAAGACAAACGTCGCGCCCTTTGAGTTTATACCGTACGTACTAAACGACTGCAAGACGGTGCGAGACGTCGAACGAAAGCTAAGAAATGTCAACCTGTGGTCGGAAAACTTTTCGGAAGCACTGCCCCACTCGCCGCTCCATTGGATGATCTCGGACAGGACCGAGAGCATAGTGGTCGAGCCTCTCGCCGACGGATTGAAGATCTACTCCGACCCCGTGGGCGTAATGACCAACAACCCGACGTTTGACTTTCACCTCATCAACCTGACCAACTACATGAGCGCGGGTTGCGACGACCCGACCAATCGCTTTTCGGACAAGTTGTCCCTAAGCCCTTACAGCCGCGGAATGGGTTCTATCGGACTGCCGGGCGACCTCTCTTCCGCCTCGCGGTTCGTAAAAGCCGCTTTCACCAAGCTCAATTCGGTCTCGGGCGAGTCGGAATCGGAGAGCGTAAACCAATTCTTCCACATATCGACCTCGGTCGAACAGCAAAAGGGCTGTTGCAAGGTCGCGGGCGGCTGGGAGCATACCATATACTCCTCGTGTTGCAACGTGGACAAGGGCATTTATTACTACACGACCTACAATAACAGGCGGATCGTCGGCGTGGATATGCACAGCGAGGACCTCGGATCCTCTCTGCTCGTCTCCTACCCTCTGCTGACGGAAAACGACTTCCTGATACAAAACCGAAAGGGCTAAGCCCCTCCCCGCCTCGCTCGAACCCTCGCCCGCCGCCTCTCGCGGCAAACTTCGGGCAAAGCGGAGCGGAAATTAACGACATTTGCACCCATAAAAAAAGAATAGCTTGCGGCTATTCTTTTTTGTGGTTTTGTTATGCGCAGACAAGTTACAACCGAATTTGACCCGTAGTATAGATCCATTCGATAGTATAAAGAATATCTTCCAAAGTGAGTTGGCCCTTGCCAATAGCTATCTTGAAGTATTTCCACGGCAATGCCTCGAAGAGTTCTTCGGTCATAAGATCTTTGAAGTCATCATAGGTATACAATCCGTACTTTTCAATATCGGATTGCATAGCCTCCTCGTTGAACTTCATATCATCGTCAAATTCGAAGTAGTTCTCAAATCCCTCGCTGTTTGTCGGCCATGCCGTCATAGACAGCAAACCGTTGGTGACAATGTTCATGTGGAACAGCGACACAGGCGAGAACAGTCTCAAATATTCCGTCTTATTCTCGTAGCCAATAAGGGTCACTTCTCCGCTCACATATTCGCCGTTTTCGTTGCCGACTTTGACGAACTTATGTCCTATGTACTCCGCAGGATTATCCGCATTGAAGTAGACGTACTTCATAAGCGTTTTGTCAAACAATCCATGCTCATAGCTGATACCAAGCTCCGTGCCGTCCGAGAAGTACAGATATGTCACGACACACCATTCCGCATCATTGCCCTCATGAACATTCGACCACAAAGCGCATGCTTCGTACTTGCCTGTATCGTGGTTGAAAACAAGAACCTTATCGGTCGGTAGCAGATCTTCTACTTTCTTCTGCGTTCCATCCGCAAGCGTGATAAGCGTACCCTCGACGATACAACCACTTCTTTTAGATGTAATTTCGACATTTTTAGCAGGCATAGAGAATTTATCACCAGCTTTGCTAACTAGGTTATCCGTTACCGTCAATTCCAAACTATACATTGAATTACCACTAAAAGTTGCAACAGTTAAAATAATTTCCGTACCAAAAGGTACTTGTAAAGTATTGGTACCTTTATATAATTGCCCACCTACAGTAACCTCCAATGTAGTGTTACTGCCTTGGGTTATAGTAAGCGTGTATTTTTCTACTTCCCAGCCGGCAAACAATGTTAACGTATGATTTTCATCAAAAAGTTCCTCTGATAACACCGTGACCTTTACTCCACCGCAATTCTTGGCAGTATACCACCCATTGAACTTATATCCTGTTCGAGTCTCTACGCTTTCCAACAAGTAAGAACCTAAGTTACTAATCAAATCCGAAGTATAGAGTTCTTGTCCTCTATTCTTGACTATACCACCATCGGCATCATAATTGACAAGATACGAATTACCGTCAGGAACAAACTCAGCTATTAACTCTTCATCCCAATAGAAAACCGTAGAAGATGTTATGGGCTTTCGATCACCATCTCTTGTCGAGTAAATGCCGTCGAGTTTGAAGTTTTCTTTTTCCAGTGCTAATTCTTCTTCGGTGAAATAAACGCCGGAGCTTTTGCCTGTTTTTTGGGATAAGGTTTCACCATTGAATGTAATAGAAACTGTAATGTCCGTTTCCCATACATTGTCAACGTTAGTATAAGTCTTGTTGTCATCAAATGCGTGCCATTGACGATTAGCTATAAGCCCACCGCAAGTTAAAATGGGATTAAAGTAACTTGTGCCGCTACCCTTGTCTTCGCTAAATGTTGCACTTGTTTCAGCACCATTATCAATGACTATCTTAGCATTTCGTCCAATCGGAGTTAAATCCGCACCGATTTTTCCTCCCGCTTTTACCGTAACAGAGCCATAGACATTTATTATTGCCGGATATGATTTGTTATCTCCGCTATATCCCATAGAGGTGGGGTGTATCCTATAAACATTCCTAAGATTTCCATGAGGATAAGCTGTATTTCCGTCTTTCCATATAGAAACTTGCGCGTCGTTATAAGCGACATTGTTTGCTCCATATGAATATATGCCTCCCCCTTCCTGCACGGTAATGTTAGCTCCTTCCTCTATTGTCAAACTAGACCCAGGCAACATTTTGATCGCAACGCTTTTCGGTACTACTACATTACTACCTTTTTCTACTGTAAGAGCAAAATTTCCTGGGACGGGTACCTGTTTATTCGCCGTAGAGAAACTGCCGCCCATCATAGAGCCGGTATCTATTGCAATATTATTGAATGTTGCATTGCCGCTAATACTCAAATGCAGTTTGCCACTGCCAATTTCAACCCATTTCTTTACGTAGTCGGTTTCGTTATTATTCGTTAATTGTATAAACGATGAGGATTTGCTTGATATAAACTCAATTTCAGAGTCGACAGTCGCATGTATCTCAACAAAGCCTCCCAGTTGGCTAGTATAAGCGGCAATAGCAATCCTTACATTATAAGTAGATCCAGAATAGAAATAGATTGGTGCCTCTATGCTTGCCATAGTGTATTGATTGAACGGAAAGACATTTTCAATCATAGCTTTGGTAATTGTTCCGCCTTTCCAACCAATAAG
Organism: uncultured Clostridia bacterium; assembly: GCA_947627075.1. Classification (GTDB taxonomy): domain Bacteria; phylum Bacillota; class Clostridia; order Christensenellales; family Pumilibacteraceae; genus CAG-552. The sequence goes on along the minus strand of CANQUR010000009.1, from coordinate 1,384 downwards.
GTTAAAAGGTTCTTGGACAGTCGAACCGTTCTTTGCCGTGATCTTGCCTTTGCCGAATGTAAACCCAATGCTATAAAACTTGGAGCCGCTATAAAGGATGACTTCGGAATTATCTTTCAATTCCATTTGCGCATAGTTGTTACCCGAAATACTGGACGTCTCGTTGCTCCTTCCGAAAATTTTCCCGCCTACTATTAAAGTGTCTTTGACATGTAATATTATCCCGCTTGCAACCGACAAGGTCACATATGCGCTATTCTCTGTAACAGCAACAAATCCCAAATCTTGAGTTGTTCCTCTCCTGTTCTCCACAACATTCTGGTTAAAACTGTTACTTGTCTGAATTCCGGTAGTATGCATATCCGTAGTAGTCTTTGAATCATACGGCAACAACAACGTTACACCGGGAGCAACCGTGTAATATTTCTCGTCAATGTTGCCATCATTGTCGATATAACAAATCTCGGCTATGTCTTTTGTTGCAAACGCGGTGTTGTACTTGACGGTGACGGTGATACCGGAGACGGCGGTCGCCAGCGCGTCCTCTATGGTGGTGAGTTCTGCACTCGACCCCGAGGAAACGGAAGTGTATTTCAGTATAATATTCACGTTGTTTACCGCAGAGTCACTATCGACGGTATTTTTGAGAACGAACCTACTATAATCCACTCGGATCTTGGGAATTACCTTGTAAGTACCGCCGTAGATCTCGTCGGAATTGCCCTCATTATAGGTTTTCACGCCGTCGGTAATTGCAACAGTAAAGGAAGTTGCCCCGCCGTTATTCAACATGTCGACCATATTGGTCTTCTTAGTGACGTCGGCGACCTTGTATATCTTCAATTCGTTCTTTATGGCAGTGATAAAGCCGTTGTTCGTCGCCATGTTGTATGATGCGTCGTATTTGATAGTCATGGTGCCGCTTTCGACTTTGATCTCTATCAACCACTCGGCGGTAAAGACTATATTTGCCTCGTTAGTATCGGAAATATCGCTCTCGGTAAGCGTATACGTGCCGTCCGTCAACGACTTTTGTATGCCGTTTACTGTGACTTTCCAGCCCTTAAACTCATAGCCATCTGCGCTCGCCTCTTTGGGAGCAACCTTGCCGCCAAGTTTGATATTGGTTTCGGTATTGCCGAGGTTCGCAGAAGTGAGAAGATCGTCTCCAAGCGGGTCTTTGCCTGCCTCGAATGTGACGGTATAGTCTTTGGTCGTCCAATGAGCGGTAAAGACTATTTCCGCCTCGTTGGTATCGGAAATATCGTCCTCGGTAAGCGTATACGTGTCGCCAGCAAGCTCTTTCGGTTCGCCGTCGTTTACGGTGACCGTCCACTTGTCAAAGTCATAGCCTTTGGCACTCGCCGCTTTGGGAGTGATTTCG
>CANQUR010000008.1 GCA_947627075.1 uncultured Clostridia bacterium | reverse complement strand
ATAGTCCTGCTGTGACTATACAGCAAACAACAATTAACATGCAAATAAACAATTTCCTCTTCATATGCTATTCATTCCTTTTTTCATCTTTGCCGGATTTACAAAGCCTCATGCACAATGCTACGGTACATGCTACCGAAATGAGTACAACGGATAAACTCATCCATAAGTAAGTAAAACTATCCCAATGCGTAAACCGCTCAATGATTGCCAACTTGGCAGTAAGCAAAAGAAAAATTGAAAATACTAAAGCGACAACTTCAATTATGGTTAAAACAATCGTTCTGTGAGTCCTGTTTCTCTCGGCGTGTTTGCTATCGTTGTCGTTCCTATTATTTTTATTAACAATTTCTTGAGTAAATAGTCCAGATGCAATACCGCCAATAATATCCTTGATTGATTCCAAGATGAAGTACAAAGCATCTTGCTCGTCGTGTAAAACGGTTAGGCCCAAACCAAGACCTATGGCTAATAGTATAATTGATGCAAGAGTTCCTATAACCTATGGCTTCTTACTACTCTTATTCCCGTTTAAGCAACTTACAGCTCTATTCAATTTTTGAGCCCATGAATTATTAATTTTGTAAGGCCGTCCATAGTTATAATTGCTATCCATGCCAGTTATAAGTTCTCTAACATTTTTCGGCAATTCAAAATCCTCACCATCTTTATTTGCTAACGTATCTTTCCCGAAGTTATTTAACTGATTTATACTATTATTTACCGCTGTTTCAACTTCTTTATCGTCGGTCTTCGTTAAAACAGCCTTCAAAGTGTCGATTGCTTCTTTGATCGTCATAACTTATGCTTCTCCTATTATGATCTTTCTCTCCATCCTCACAATTTGATCCCGTTGCTCTTGCACCACTTGTTAAGCAGTTTCTCAATCGTATCCATGGGCGTGGCATTGGCATAGCCATCCGCGGAAACATTGTTTACGGTAACAGTTTTTGATTTATTTATACCAATGCACTCGCCTTGCCGAACGAAGTGCATCCTGTATTTTTCTCTGAAATGTCATACGTATTACTCCTTGTTTCATGATTTGCTATTATAACCCCACACCACAGGGCATCCATCGGGATTCCAATCAGGCCACCATCCTATCGGTTCTTTATTCGCTTCACAGTAAATGATCAGACTCTTGCAACCTTTGAAAGCATCATACCCGATACTCGTCACACTGTCCGGAATCGTTATATTCGTTAATCTACTGCAATACTCGAATGCACCCCAACCGATTCTCGTCACGCTATCCGGGATCGTTATATTTGTTAAACTACTGCAATACTCGAATGCAAAACTTCCAATCGCGGTCACACTGTCCGGAATCGTTATATTCGTTAAGCTACTGCAATACGCAAACGCAAAACTTCCAATCGCGGTCACACTACCATCTTGGGGAATAACACTTGCGCTACACCCTACAACCAAAGTATTGTGTGCCGTATCGATGATGCAATTCCCACTCGCATGGTAGGTTGCGTTTTCAGATTCAACTTCAATTTTTTTAAGCAATTGGCAACCGGAGAATGCAAAACTTTCAATCACGGATACATTCTTGGGGATCGTGATGCTCGTAAGCAAGTTGCAATACTCAAAAGCACCACCACCGATACTCGTCACGCTGTCCGGAATCGTTATATTCGTTAATCTACCGCAAAACGCAAACGCAAAACTATATATAAACTTCGTTTTTGAGTTTATCTCGCAAGAAGTTATAGTTTTATCTTTTGCCGCAACCAAAACAACGCACGGATTATTTTCATTACCCAAATACTTTGCGTTGCTTTCTATGTGGTAATTCAGATTATCACAACCCCTGAATGCATAATCACCGATACTCGTCACACTATCCGGAATCGTTATATTCGTTAATCTACTGCAATCCTCAAATGCACCACCACCTATACTCGTAACACTGTCCGGAATCGTTATATTCGTTAAGCTACTGCAATCGGAAAAAGCTCCTTCTTCTATACTTTTTCCGCTCGTTATCACTACCTTCTGTAAATTTGCTTTAGGTATATATGATATAGCCCTCGTGGGAATTGTTGCTGTTTGTATATTATTGCAACCACTGAAAGCATCATCACCGATACTCGTCACGCTGTCCGGAATCGTTATATCGGTTAATCTACCGCAAAACGCAAACGCAAAACTATATATAAACTTCGTTTTTGAATTTATCTCGCAAGAAGTTATAGTTTTATCTTTTGCCGCAACCAAAACAACGCACGGATTATTTTCATTACCCAAATACTTTGCGTTGCTTTCTATGTGGTAATTCAGATTATCACAACCTTTGAATGCATCATCACCGATACTCGTCACACTATCCGGAATCGTTATATTCGTTAATCTACTGCAATCCTCAAATGCACCACCACCGATACTCGTCACGCTGTCCGGAATCGTTACATTTTTTAAGCTACTGCAATCGGAAAAAGCTCCTTCTTCTATACTTTTTCCGCTCGTTATCACCACTTTCTGTAAATTTGCTTTAGGTATATATGATATAGCCCTTGTGGGAATTGTTGCTGTTTGTATATTATTGCAACCACTGAAAGCATCATCACCGATTCTCGTCACACTATCCGGAATCGTTATATTTGTTAAGCTACTGCAATCGGAAAAAGCTCCTTCTTCTATACTTTTTCCGCTCGTTATCACCACTTTCTGTAAATTTGCTTTAGGTATATATGATATAGCCCTTGTGGGAATTGTTGCTGTTTGTATATTATTGCAACCACTGAAAGCATCATCACCGATTCTCGTCACACTATCCGGAATCGTTATATTCGTTAAGCTACTGCAATCCTCAAATGCACTATTGCCGATAGAATTTATGCTATTGGGTATAGATGCGCTTTTTATCGCTTTAGGGATATGTATAAATTCTGTCTTTTCTTTGTTGAAAAGTATGCCGTCTTGACTTGAATAATTGGAATTATGTTCATCTACAGTAATACCTTGAAGGCTGCTACAACCATAAAATGCACTTTCGCCAATAAAAACAACGTTTCCAGGAATATATATACTTGTTAATCTACCGCAATTCTCAAACGCACCTTCTCCGATAGAAAATAACTTACTATCATCACCAAAGGTTATGCTTTCAAGATTTGAAAATCCCTTAAAAGCATTTGCCTCAATATCCTCAATTGTATTCGGTAATTCAATGCATACTACTTTATCATGGTTAACACCCTCATCTGCCTTTATAGTGGTAACCGTATATTCTATATTGTCTTGCTCATATTTTGAATCGATTTTTATTTCATGAGGTGCGTTATCTGTAATTTTTACACTGCAAAGACGCTCGTCTATTATTTCATATTTTAAGCCCCTCGTGTTATAAGCAGGGTTTACTATTTGTTTTAATTGATTTAGGCCAAGTTCATCACCATAGTTATTTCCGCATCGTTGGCAGTGATAATACGCTATATTACCGTCTTGAGTATTTGATGGTGCATTTGCTGGCATGAAAACCATGTCATGACCCAATTTAGGAATTGTAAGTTCTCTTATACTTGCTTCATTTTCGCCACTGCTGTCTTTGTATAACAAACCGCTCCTTCTATCGCGATAATACTCATAATTCCCCGCCTCTGTACAAGTCGCCTCTTTACCCTCTACATATTCGAGAAAACCGAATGCTGTTACGATAGACCAAATAGATAGTCCTGCTGTGACTATACAGCAAGCAACAATTAACATGCAAATAAACAATTTCCTCTTCATATGCTATTCATTCCTTTTTTTCACCTTTGCCGGATTTACAAAGCCTCATGCACAATGCTACGGTACATATTACCGAAATGAGTACAACGGATAAACTCATCCATAAATAAATAAAATTATCCCAATGCGTAAACCGCTCAATGATTGCCAACTTGGCAGTAAGCAAAAGAAAAATTGAGAATACTAAAGCGACAACTTCAATTATGGTTAAAACAATCGTTCTGTGAGTCCTGTTTCTCTCGGCGTGTTTGCTATCGTTGTCGTTCCTATTATTTTTATTAACAATTTCTTGAGTAAATAGTCCAGATGCAATACCGCCAATAATATCCTTGATTGATTCCAAGATGAAGTACAAAGCATCTTGCTCGTCGTGTAAAACGGTTAGGCCCAAACCAAGACCTATGGCTAATAGTATAATTGATGCAAGAGTTCCTATAACCTATGGCTTCTTACTACTCTTATTCCCGTTTAAGCAACTTACAGCTCTATTCAATTTTTGAGCCCATGAATTATTAATTTTGTAAGGCCGTCCATAGTTATAATTGCTATCCATGCCAGTTATAAGTTCTCTAACATTTTTCGGCAATTCAAAATCCTCACCATCTTTATTTGCTAACGTATCTTTCCCGAAGTTATTTAACTGATTTATACTATTATTTACCGCTGTTTCAACTTCTTTATCGTCGGTCTTCGTTAAAACAGCCTTCAAAGTGTCGATTGCTTCTTTGATCGTCATAACTTATGCTTCTCCTATTATGATCTTTCTCTCCATCCTCAAAATTTGATCCCGTTGCTCTTGCACCACTTGTTAAGCAGTTTCTCGATCGTATCCATGGGCGTGGCGTTGGCATAACCATCCGCGGAAACATTGTTTACGGTAACAGTTTTTGATTTATTTATACCAATGCACTCGCCTTGCCGATTGAGAACAGGTCCACCGGAATCTCCCGGATTAGATGGTGCTGTATATACCAAATTCCCATCGTCGTTTTTCGTAAAGCGAACAACGCCTGTAAACGGAGCGAGCCCCATCCCGAAAGCATTGCCAATAACAAGGCAATCTGCTCCTTGTAACACCTGCGAATAATCGGGTATACGTTTTATAACAGAGAACTCTCCGACTTCTTCGGGATTAAAGCTGCAAAGTGCCACATCAGCTTTTTTATCAGAAAAAAGTATATTGATTTTATAGCCTTTCTTTTCACCCGAAAATGACATTTTTGCTTTAGTGTAGTATCCTTGAGAAGCCTCATTAAATACAACATGGTCGTTGGTAAGAAGATATCCATTGGAGGAAATGATAAAGCCTGTCCCCGACGCTATGCTGTCGGAACATGAAAGTGTAATTTCAACCACTGCCTTCTTGGTCTTTTCGAACAATTCGGCACACCAACCCTGCGTTTTGGCAGTTTCCGCTATAAGCCCAGTTATATCTATCTCGTCACTCGAAAATGAAGGTTGAACGGGTTCATCGGCGATCACCGATTTTGCGGGTTTTGGATCCGCAGGCTTTTTTGTGGCTTTAGGTAAATTCTGCTCTTGCTTTGTCGGTAATCCAAAACATTTTAATACAAAATCGGTAATGCCATTCGTTCGCAGTTCCCTTGATACGGCTAACCACTTATCCAAGAATGCTGCAGTTTTTGCCTTGATAAGAATGGTCTTTGCCTGTTTATATGTATCAAATGCATAATTCAAAATAGCGAGAACATAAGCCCTCGCCGCTTTAGGATTGTTTTGTTTGATAAACTCTCGTGCATTCGAGTAATAAGTAATTATTTTATCTTGAATATTCACTCGCTTACTCCTTTGAATTTTGATAAAAACTTCTCGTAAGATATTCCCATATCATATGCCTTAAAACGCAACAGCATCTCTTTAGTTACGCTATTGATATATGAATTAATTACCTTGTCGCAATCTGCAAGCGTTATCACTTCACCGCGCTCGCGTCCATTATTCATTATATTAAGAACCTCTCGTCGTAAGGGCTCGTTTGCTATTTGCTTCATTATCGCCCTTATGTCGGCGCCCGCATATCCGTCCAACTTTTGAGCGAGGTATACATCGGTAACTTCTGCCGCATGGGGTAAGTGATCGAGATCAAGCGCAATAAGTTTTTTTCGAGCATCTGCGTCCGGAAGCGGAACATATATTTGCGTTTCAAACCGCCCGCCACGTTTAAGTGCCGGATCAAGCTTCCACGGCAAATTGGTTGCAGCTACAATAATTCGAAGTTGATTCGGCTTTTTACCTTTAATAAAACCATCCATGCAGGTCAACATGGTGGTGAGTATGGATTTGGTATATCTCGAATCGTCACTACTCCTATCAGAACAAATGCTGTCTATCTCATCAAGAAAAATAATACAGCGATCTAATTCGGCAGCCTGCGAGAATATATCTCGCATGTTCTTTTCGGCAACACCTACAACGCTTGCTAAAACTTCACTCGTTTGCACGACGGCAATTTTGCAGTTTAAAGCCCCGGCGAGACATTTTACGATATGCGTTTTACCTGTTCCGGGCGGTCCATATAGCAAAATTTGCGTTCCGAGTTGATCGCCCCTAAATTTGTGATATACTGCCTGAAATTCAGATCTGAGCGGAGCAACGACATCAACCATAAAGGCATCTTTTACCTCTTGTACTCCGATTATGTTGGTAAAATTGAGTTTTGGAACTTCGTCCGAAAACCATTTTTTCTCGGAATAATATGGATCAACGCCATCCTCACCATCGCTCGAATCTGCGACAGTAAAGGGTGGCTGCTTTGCATACCGTATAAGATGACTGATTACGGCAGAACACTGCTTACGATATGTATCTTTAATTGCCGTACTCACATTCGGATTAGAACACTGATCTAAAGCAATACGTAACATTTCGGCACCAACATCACAAAGCGTATCGACATCTTTCGCCCTTACCGCCTCATTGAAAGTGCTTACTTTGCTATTGAATATACTTATCATGTTTGCTTCTGCCATAATTACTCCTTAGTCTTGAGCATCCTGCTCTTTTTTCATAAGCCCTTCATAATCTATATCACCGGTCGAAGATACATCTGTACCATTAGGTTTAGAAACTGTTTCAGGAGCAATTTTTCCTTTAACACGCTCTATCATAGCCGCATACTCTGCTTTGAATTGGTCGGATTGCTCAACCTCATCTGCTATAGTTCCATCCAAACGACTTGTTATACTCTCAACCGGTTTTGGATCAAATATCTCATTTAACTTTGCAAATTCTGCTTCTGATGCGTTTATATCGCCTAAAATTGTTTCAATACTCTTGCCGAGTTTTGTAAAGTCGGGAGATTCCGACAAAAGGCCTTTACAGCCTGCAATAGCATCATTGAGTTTTCCGAGTTCGGAAATCGCTTGTATTTTGTATGTTCCAAACTCCATGTTACTCTTAAAAGCTTCGAGCCCCTTGGCAAACGTATCTATGCTGATTTTTTGCTTGATAAGTTGTTTTGCTCTTGCATCATCACCGCGTATTGCCGCTTCATCCATATAAATTTCACATCTTTGACTAAATTTGCGAAGATTGCGAACAGACTTATCAATAGCATCCCATGCCGCAATAATCTTTTGGTCGTTTGTTTGTTTTTTCTTCATTTTATTTATCTCCTTTATTGTTTTTAAATGTCAAAATCTATTCTACTATTTTCTTCTATCATTTTTTCTTTTATCATTAGCCTATTTAAATCAAATTAGAATTGCTTTTCGGTCGATTGTTAGAAGTGTCTTGCGGCATAACAACCTGTGCGATCTTGTCAACGACATATTCTTCCAATCCTTTGATTCTTCTCATATTTGCGTCATGGTCTTCAAGTTCAGCCATGAATTCCTCTCTATCACGCATTTTTTGCGCCGCTTCAAGGGCTTCTCTGCTTATATCCCCAAGCATTATTTCAACCAACTTAACAAGATTGTCGAGATACTTCATATTTCCTGCCGCCACCATAAGCTGATGCTCATGAATTGCCTTCCAAACAGCGGTAAAATCGCCATAATCCATTTTCCCTTCCATGATTTCAATACATACTGTCACCATATAAATGACATAATGCATTTTTTCAAGTTGTTTTTTCTGATAAAAAATGCCTTCTTGCGTTGCCGGTTTTCTGGCTTTTACTTTATCATAACGATAAAGATAGAGTCGATGAATATCCTCCAGTAGAAGGAACTCAACAAAAGCTTCTCTATCAAAAAGCGAAACATGCTCCTGGGTTGGAATAATGTGTTTCACCGCTTCAATACGCGCTCTATGCGATCTTAAGATCTTTTGCTGTGCCATATTTACATCCTCCTTGATAATTATAATAAATTTACCGTTATTATGGTTAATTTCAAATCCACAAATTTTTATTGTCTATCAATGCTTTTAATCTGAAATTATCATGGATTAACTTCGATGAACCATACATTATTTATTATAGCAGATTTCGACATATAATGCAACTTATTTACAATGCTATGCAGTTCATTTTTTTTGATTGCCGTGCCCTTCCATTATTATTGTACAGATTACAATGGTATCACATTTAACACTTTTTATTGTAATAGCCCATATACGGAGTTAAAACTTGTTTCAGACGATGAATAAAGTCAGTATAATCCGAACCAAATACTCGTAATGAGTGACCGGTTCGGATTTACTTTTTTCTGTGAGTACACACCTACTTGCGTATTCGCTGTTTTTATGGTATAATTGTAGCGTTACGAAACAACCGCTTTGCTTTACAAACAGGAATTTTGCGAGGATGAGTTTATGAAAGAAATAAAAATTGAAAAATGTCCGTTTTGCGGCGGAGAAGAATTTATAGAAAGCAATGTATCCTCTATGTCCAGTGGAGTATGCGTTGCCACCAATGGCACAACGCAGAGAGCCATTCTTTTTGCAACCGTATGTCGTGATTGCGGAAGCGTAGTTCGATTTTTCTGTAAAACACCTGAAAACTTATATCCGAAGAAAGAACGCAGAGAGTAAAAATTTGCGGGAAAACTATGAAATTCGAAATTTTTCAAATTGTAAAAAAACATGTCGATGCGATCGATCTAAAACCTCAAGGGCTTATAACATGCAATACGCCATTTGGAGATAAATAATATGGATAGATTTGATTTTGTAGATATAATAAATGACAATGAAGAACTTCGAAGCAAAAACATTTTTAAAGGTTACGGCGGAGTGCTTATTTCATATATAAACACAACCGACGAATGGATAGTTGAAGTTTTGAATTCGCATAACACCGGAAGATATGCTGTAGCAAAATTAATGCGAAAGACTTAAAATTTGCATTTCACTATCCCAAAGGCTTTGAATATCAAATAAAAGAGTTAAGCGAAACGGAAGAATTTTATACTCATACCGAGTTAAAGCCGCCCAAGTTCAAAGAGAATGATTATGTCAGGCTTATAATTGACAAGGAAGAATATAAAAAAGAAGGAGTTACAAAAGGTATGAAGGGGTACATTCTCAGCGAAAGTGCTTATTTGGATAAGTGGGATGTGCTGTTTTCCATTAAGCCCTGGCACGACGAGGATTTTTCGGTTCATCAAGATGACTTGGAGCTTGTAGAGGTTCAATGAAAGTAGTGACTTGCGATTAATTTATGCGTTGCCACCAACGGCACAACGCAAAGAGTAAATAGTAAATTTAACTTCACGAAGCAACAGCTTTGCATTTATAAACAAAGATTTAGCGGAGGTTACCATAATGAATAATAAAAATTTCATGCCTATGTTATGGCTATGCGTGGGATTGTCAACCATATCATCCTTTATAGTGACATTGATAACTTACATTCAAACGCAAAGCTTATTAAGTATGATAGTATTCATTATTTGTTTAATAGGTTCTGTCGTTTTTTGGATAACTTTTATCATAGCTTTTATTCAATTCAAAAAATAAAAAGTAAAGTACTTTGCTATTGGAACTTTCCTTTTGATTTATGGAGTTCATTAGGAAAATGAACAAAAAGAAAATATATTGAACAATATTCGGTTTTTCCACCCTCATATTTTTTATGGCTATCACAATAGGACTGATCGGCTCAATCTCAAGACAGATAATGATAAAACAGACGACAGTAAATAAATGAACAAAATTCAACATTAGAGGATAGAATATGCTCAAAATAAGATCGACAACAAAGCAAGATTTCGAAGCGATCATGGAAATATATCGATATGCAAGAGAACAAATGCGTTCAAACGGCAATCCAAATCAATGGTATGACAAATTTCCCGAAGCGAGTACACTTTCCAACGATATAGATCGCAACAATAGCTATGTAATCGAACAAGACGGAATTATTTGCGGCGTATTTACTTTCATTATAGGCAAAGAACCCACTTATGAAAGAATCGAAGGGAGTTGGAAAAACGATGACGACTATGGCACGATCCATAGGATAGCAAGCAACGGGAAAATAAAAGGCATTTTCGATATATGCTTGAAATTTTGCGAAAACAAGATCTCGAATATTCGTATCGACACACATAAAGACAATAAGATCATGCAGCATTTGATCGAAAAGAATGGATTTGAAAAATGCGGAATTATTTATGTCGAGGACGGAAGCCCGAGGATCGCGTATCAAAAGACGTGCGATACAAATACTGAAAAGAAACGGTGCGATTTCAGTTTGGGTGCAAAAAGCCCTTCAAAGACGTCGCTTTTATATCATGACACGCGTTGGTGCAAGCCCGAGCACCGCGATAACGAGCTTTTTGCCATGTTGGTCTTGGAAGGAATGCAAGCCGGGGTAAGTTGGGATCTGATCCTAAAAAAGGAAGCCGCTTTTCGAAGGGCATTCGACGGTTTCGATCCGAAAATCGTGGCAAATTACGACGAACAAAAAACAGAACAGCTCATGAATGACAAAGGCATTATTCGTAACCGCAACAAAATAAATGCGGCAATAACTAACGCCCGCGCATTTATCAAAATACAAGAAGAATTCGGAAGCTTCGACAAATTTATTTGGAGCTTTACAAACGGCGAAACGATCGATCACCACTTATCCGACATAAAAGATATGCCGACAAAAAACGAACTTTCCGAAAAAATCGGCAAAGAGCTGAAAAAACGCGGATTCAAATTCGTGGGCGCAACTATAATCTACTCCTATTTGCAAGGTATAGGAATCATAAACGATCATTGGGAATATTGCGATTATAGATAATTACAGTCGCTTATCCCTACTCTTTAAGGACGGTCGAGAACATTCGATCGTCCTTATCTTTTATAAACGATCCTCGGGCACTCCCCTATTATTTTATTGATATTGCGTAAATAAATATTTAGCGTAATTTATAAGCTCTTTTCTCTTATCTTTTTTTATGCCTCGATAATAGTCGAGCAAAGTTTTTTCATCTATGGTCAAATCGCTTTCGACATTGACATTTCCAAATTCATCTTCGCGCCCAAGCAAATAATCGGCGCTGCAACCAAAGCAATCCGCCATTGCAACGATAAATTTTGCAGACGGCTCGGATAGCCCCTTTTCCCAACAATCGACGGATTTTTGACTTGAATGGATCAAGCTTGCCAAAGTACGTTGCGACCATCTTTTTTCGGTTCTCAAAGTTTTAAGTTTAAGCATTATTTTTCTCCGTATTTTCAAGATTATAGAAAAAAACCACTCAAAATACTTGACAAAGTAATATTTTCCACCTATAATATATTTCAATGAGTAAATTATTACTCAAATCTACAAAGGAGGTTAAGTTATGAGTAATTATGTTGAAAACAATTTAGGCAGAGAAGAGAAAATCATACTGAAAGCGAAAAAAAGTTGGCTTTGCTTAATACCGCAAATTCTATTCTTTATTTTATGTATTTTAGTGGGTGTTGCATGCTTTTTGATCATTGATAAAGGTGTCCAAAGGTTCATATGGCCATGTGTTTTTATAATTGCCGGTTTAATATTGTTAATCATACGAATTGTTCAAATTGCGAGTATTGATCTTGCCATCACCAACAAACGAGTTGTAGGTAAAATCGGAGTTTTAAGTATAAATACTTTGGATGTTCATATCGACAAAATCGACCATGTACAAATACAAGCTAACTTTTTCGGCAGACTTTTTCACTATTATTCTCTTAAAGTCATAAGCGTCGGTGGTAGTGGCTTCGACAATGGTTCCAGCAAAAACAAAGGCTTCATAGGAATTGCAAATGCGCAAGAATTCAAAAATATTGTTACGGAAGCTATAGAGCAACATGCGCAAGATGCAAGAAAAGCTCAAGCCGAAGAAATTGCTCGCGCTATGGGCAAAACGGTTTGACAACAGCAAGAAAGGAGAAATATAAACATGAGTAATTATGTTGAAAACAATTTGGGCAGAGAGGAAAAAATTGTTCTTAAAGCAAAAAAATCATGGGCTTGCTTACTTATGCCGATTTTCGTTTGTATAATAATCATAGCTGCCGCAACGGTATTGAGTATTATGATTAGTGATTATTCGCAAAATCCATATAAGGTGAAATATAACAAAGAGATTAAAAACGAAATAAACGAAAATATGGCTGAATTTGATGAATATTCCGACTCACTTTCCGATGAAGTTAAACAACAATTAATAGATGAAGAAGAGGGTGTGAATAATTGGAAAGAATATCGGAATAAATTCAAAGAACAATTAACAAAAGCAATCGAATATAAATATAAAGAAAAATTTGATATAAGTCCCACTAAAGATGAAGACGCTCAAATAATCAAATTAGTGTTTTCTTTAGGTATTGGCGTTATATGTGTCATAGCATTTTTCATAGGTATATTGCCATTAATCATACAAATTCTGAAATTGTATACCATGGATCTTGCCATTACCAACAAACGAGTTGTAGGTAAAATCGGAGTTGTAAGTATAAATACTTTGGATGTTCCCATCGACAAAATCGATCATGTTCAGATACAAGCTAACTTTTTAGGCAGACTTTTTCACTATTATTCTCTTAAAGTCATAAGCGTCGGTGGTAGCGGCTTCGACAATGGTTCCCGCAAAAATAAAGGCTTCATAGGAATTGCAAATGCGCAAGAATTCAAAAATATTGTTACGGAAGCTATAGAGCAACATGCGCAAGATGCAAGAAAAGCTCAAGCCGAAGAAATCGCTCGCGCTATGGGCAAATAAATTGAATAACATATTTCCCTTCTCTTTAAGGACGGTCGAGAACATTCGATCGTCCTTATCTTTTTATAAACGATCCTCGGGCACTCCCCTATACGCCGTCAGCGTCTTTTTCCCGAACAAAGTAATGGCGCTCTTTGGACAAAGGTTTACGCAACGATAACAAAATACGCATTTACCGAGCCCCTTTGCCTTTCCTTCCGCGAGTGAAATATTTCCCACCGGGCAATTCTTGACGCATTTGCCGCAACCTATACATAAGTTCTCGTCTATTTTGAGCAAATTCCTCTTTTCACTCTCTCCTTTGCGCCACCATTTGCGTTGACAATAATATCCCACGGCGTGCGATACGGGATTGAACCCACGACGAAAGCGACGGCTTTCTATTATTTTTTGCGAAAACTCGTCCATTTTACGTATCGCACTGTTGAGAGTTTTTTCGAGCTCATCCTCGTTGTGCACCTTAAAAATGGGACTGTCCGCTAAATTATTAGGCATATTGAATTGTTCGGCATAAGCCACGTCTGCTCCGAATTTTTCGAGCGTTCTGCCTATGCTTGCCGCTCCGTCGCCCGAAAAAAAGTATTGAGTTTCGGCAATAGCCACCGTCTTATTTTTCCACTCTTTTTGATACGCATGTATAAAATTACGCATCGGAATGGGCGGCGCGGAGGCATATATCGGGAAGGCTATAAGTATGAGATCCGCTTCCGAAATATCCGATAAAAGATTTCTGTTTTCCTTTGCAATGTCATAATCTCTTACGTCATAATCACAGGCAAGTTTATTTATAAGATACTTCGTAACAAATCTCGTATTACCCGTGCCCGAAAAATAAAAAGCGCGTAGCTTCTTCATATTGCCTCCCCAAAAATTATATCCATAATAGATATGCACATAAGCGCGATTTTGTTATTTTATCCGCTCTAATTTTTACTTTGCAGTCATAAGTTACTATGATACCAAAAGTATATTTTCAAAAATAATTTGAGCAAATTATTGACAAATAGATAAATTTGTGATATAATTCTAAAAATAAGGGAATAAGAGGAGGTATAACATGAAAAAAATCACAATAATATTATCGATCTTAATGGTTTTATGTTGTGGAGTATTGCTTATATCTTGTACAAACGACGGCAACGTATCGGAACGACAAAAGATTGCCGAATTACAAAAACAAAACGATGACTATAAATCTCAATTGGAAAAAACAAAACCGATCGAGTTTAACGAAAAAGCGCCTAAATTCGGTTATGCGGAAAGTGAAGAAAAAATCGCGGTATTTGAACAATTTTTCGATCCATATTTGAGATTTACAAGTTACTATGCGGAAAATCGTCCTTTGAACGACGACAAAATATTTTATTTCGTACGACCGGATGACTATGATAACGAAGGATATTTCAAAGAATGTATCGACCAAAGATCATATTCTGTTATAAAGCAAAATGAAAATACCTTGCTTCGTGAATCATTGATGTTTAACGACGACTTATTCGCGGATTCCTCCGACCTCATAATATTTGAAGTCCCGCAGCAATACACTCTTCAAATGATCATGTATTGGGCACCTGTGAATAAAACGGAAGCAGCTACAATCAACTATGGCGATTTGAATTTGTGTTTCGGAAAATATAATAGCGATAAATTCTTTAATATTTATGTTAAAGAAGTCTGCATAGGAACTTGCTATTATAGCAACTTAAATTGTTATATGTCGTATATCGGATTCAAAAATTTCTTATACGATCACTTGATAAAATTATAAATGTGCTTATAGTTTACATATAAATAAAGCCACCATAATAAAGGCAAAAGAGCGATCTTTTGCCTTTATTATGTCACACCGTTTCCATATTGAATATGATGTAAAATTTTTTATCACATAGCTTGTAAAACTAAAAACGCCCCGTTAACAGGACGTTTAATGCGCAAGTTTTATTTATTATTGTCTACTCTTTATCCGCAAATTTTTTTAATATCGCAAAAAGTTCGGGAGTTATGACGTGCTCTATTCGGCATGCATTATCCTCGGCAAGCGACTTATCCGCTCCGCACTTCATCAAAAGCTGCGTTATTACTCTGTGTCGGTCGTAAATATCCGTCGCTTTGGCAAAGCCGGACTCCGTGAGCGTGATCAGCCCCGTTTTATCTATTGTTATGTAGCCTTTGGAATGTAAAAGATTTACGGCGCGCGAAACACTCGATTTCGCATAGCCAAGATCGTTTGCAATATCTATGGCATGGACGTTGGCATTACGCTTTTTCAATACGAGTATGGTTTCAAGATACATTTCTTCCGATTCGCGTACTTTCATCTTCTACCTCACAAAATAATATCATATAATATTTTAACATATTTTTCCGCATTTGTAAAGAAAAATTTTTAATTTGCAAGCGCGAGGCAAATGTTCGCTCGTAAATAAACTATCATCCGCTTGACTTTTTTCCTTTGCTTATGTACAATATAAAAAAGAAAGTAATTTATGGAGGTAAAAAATGTATTGTCAAAATTGCGGAGAGCAGATAGATGACAACGCGGAAATTTGCATTCATTGCGGAGTAAGAGTAAAAAGGGACTCTTACTCGCAAAAGGATCAAAATATACTGGCGATAATCGGGTTTATACTGTCGTTTTTTATTTCTATCGCCGGTCTTATATGTTCGATAATAGCTTACAGAAACAGAGAGGAATATCGTCACAATTACAAGAATTTCGCTATTGCAGGTATAGCTATAAGCTCCATAGTTTTAGCCTTTATCGTGATCGAGATCATTCTATCTGTTGTATTCATGATAGGCATATTGCCACCTATCATAAATAGCGGAATATAACTTAAAGAGCGCCGTAAAACAGCGCTCTTTTTCATATTAGTCCGCAAAATTTGATCATTCCAAAACTGCCTTTATTCTTCTTACGCCCGCGCCCGAGGACTGCTCCTTGATGATACGGAATTTGCCGAGTTCGCCCGTGCGGCTCGCGTGAGGTCCTCCGCATATCTCCTTTGAGTACGTACCCATGGTATAGACCTTTACTCTTTCGCCGTATTTGGACGTAAACAATCCTATCGCGCCTTGAGCTTTTGCCTCGTCCACCGTCATTTCCTCGCAGGTGATGGGCACGTCGGCTTTAATAGCTTCGTTTACAAGCTCTTCGACCTTTGCGATCTCCTCGGGAGTGAGAGCGCGGTGGAACGTAAAGTCGAATCTCAATCTTTCCTCGGTGATATTGCTACCCTTTTGGTTGGCGTCGGGGTCGTTTAGCACACGCTTCAACGCCGTATGCATAAGGTGTGTGGCAGTATGGAGCCTTGTTATGGCTTCGGTATGATCGGCAAGTCCGCCCTTGAACTTTTGCTCTGCGCCCGCATGGCTCTTTTGTTGATGTTCCTTGTAAGCGCTTTCAAAACCTTCGACGTCCACCTTTAATCCGTGTTCGCGAGCAAGCTCGACCGTCATTTCCACGGGGAAGCCGTAAGTTTCGTAAAGTCTGAACGCTGCCTTCCCACTTATGGTGTCTCCCTTTTGATAGAACACGAGCTTTTCGAATTCCTTTATGCCCGAAGAAAGCGTCTTTTCAAAGCGTTCTTCCTCCGCATTTATTTCGTCCGTTATTTTATCCTTGCCCTCATAAAGCTCGGGATATATTTCCTTGTAAATGTCTATGACGGTAAGCGCGATCTTGCTCAAATCGCCCTTATTGAGCTCCAACTGCTTACCAAAGCGTATTGCTCTGCGAAGAAGCCTACGCAAAATATAGCCTTGATCCACATTGGAGCAGGTAACGCCTCTTTCGTCGCCTATGATAAAAACAGATGTGCGGATATGATCGGCAACGATACGTTCCGCCTTTTCATCGCTCTTTGAAGCGAGCGAACGTACTTTTTGCAATATGGGTACGAAAATATCCGTTTCGTACACGCTCTTTTTGCCCTGCAAAATACATAGTGTGCGTTCAAGTCCCATGCCCGTATCCACGTTCTTTTGCTTCAAAGGTTCGAACTTTCCGTCCGCCGTCTTGTTGTATTGCATAAAGACGTCGTTCCATATTTCGAGATATTTTCCGCAATCGCAATCGGGTCCGCAACCTTCATGACAATCGGGCGCGTCGGATATAAAGAACATTTCGGTATCGGGACCGCACGGTCCGGTAACGCCTGCCGGTCCCCACCAATTGTTGGATCTGGGCAAATAGAATATATGCTCCTTTTTTATGCCGCACTCCTGCCAAAGTTTTGCGCTTTCCTCGTCGCGCGGACAATCGTCGTCGCCCGCAAATACGGTAACGGCAAGGCGATCGGGATCTATCCCCAAATATTTGTCGCTTGTAAGAAATTCATAGCTCCACCTTATTTGCTCCTGTTTGAAATAATCCCCGAGCGACCAATTGCCGAGCATTTCAAAGAAGGTGCAGTGACTTGCGTCCCCCACTTCGTCGATATCACCCGTTCGAACGCACTTTTGCACGTCGGCAAGCCTATTGCCGCTCGGATGCTTTGCGCCGAGAAGGTACGGGACGAGCGGATGCATGCCCGCCGTGGTGAAAAGCACCGTCGGATCGTTTTCGGGAATGAGCGACGCCGAACTTATAATGGCATGTCCCTTTTGCGAATAAAAATCCGTCCACATTTTTCTTAACGTATAGCTGTCTATATTTTTCATAAATTCCTCTCTATTTTTTGTAGCTATCCTTTAAGCCGACAACAAGATTAAAAACGAGGTTTTCGCTCTTACTGTCGCGGCAAAAATACCCTTGGCGCAAGAATTGATAAGAAGTAAGTTTGGGCGCGGAGGCAAGATATTTTTCGGCTTTTGCGTGCAAAACTTTAAGTGAGTTCGGATTCATTCGTTCCGAAAAGTCCACTTTTTCCTGCGTATCGAGAAGCAAATAATCGTACATTTTAGCCTCGATATCCACGCAGTTTTTTGCATCCACCCAATGAATGACTCCCTTGACCTTTATTCCGCTGTTGTCCTCGCCGGACTTGGTGCCTTCTATTATTTCCGCCTTAATTAGCGTTACCTTGTCGCCGTCGGTTTCATAGCCGACCGCTCTTATGATATAAGCTCCCTTTAACCTTACGATCCCGTTCGGAACAAGTCGTTTGAACTTTGGCGGAGGGGTTATTTCGAAGTCGCTTCTCTCGATATAAAGCTCGTTGCTTATAGTTATCTTGCGCGTTTTTCCGTCCGCGACCGTCGGATTTATCTCGAAGTCGAGCTCTTCCTTGTAATTTTCGTCACGATTGACTATAACAAGTTTGATAGGATCGAGCACCGCCATGGCGCGCTCGGCATTGTTATTCAGCTCGTCGCGAATACAGCTTTCGAGCAGTCCCGTTTCAACCTCGCTGTTCGCCTTCGATACGCCTATCTTCTCGCAAAAGTCGATAAGGCTACTTGGAGTATATCCTCTGCGGCGCAGTCCGGCTATTGTAGGCATTCTCGGATCGTCCCATCCGTCCACAACGCCCGAATCGACGAGCTTTTTAAGGTAACGTTTGCTCATAATGGTGCGAGCAATATTGAGCCTTGCAAATTCATATTGATGAGGCGGATCTTTGAACTCGCACTCGCGCACTATCCAGTCGTAAAGCGGTCTGTGATCCTCGAATTCGAGGGTGCATATCGAATGAGTGATGCCCTCTACGGCGTCCTCGATGGGGTGAGCGAAATCGTACATGGGATAAATGCACCACTTGTTGCCCTGCCTATGATGCTCCTCGTGCAAAACGCGATAAATTATGGGATCTCGCATATTGATGTTGGGGCTTGACATATCTATTTTGGCTCGAAGTATGAGCGCTCCGTCCTCTACAAGTCCGTTTTTCATATCCTCGAACAGCTTTAAGCTCTCCTCTATCGGTCGATTGCGATTTTTGCTTTCCACTCCCGGCTCGGTAAGCGTGCCGCGCGTAAGTCTGACCTCCTCCGCGCTCATATCGTCCACATACGCCTTGCCCTTTTTTATAAGAAGAACGGCGCACTCGTACATCTTATCGAAATAGTCGGAAGCAAAGAGTATGCGCGTAGTATCGGCGCCCAACCACTTTACGTCCTCTATAATGGATCGAACGTACTCGTCGTCCTCTTTTGCGGGATTGGTGTCGTCAAAACGCAAATTGAATTTGCCGCCGTACTTGACCGCCGTGCCGTAATAGTTAAGACAAATGCTTTTTACGTGCCCTATATGCAAATAACCGTTGGGCTCGGGCGGGAAACGCGTCACGACTTCCTTGCATCTGCCGCTGCTTAAATCATCGTTGATAATATCCTCTATAAAATTACTCATAATACCTCCTTTAATGACCGCAAATGCTACCCTTAAAGACTATTTTGTCGCTTTGGATATACATAAAACCGTCGCTCGCCTCTTCGAAGCCGAACGGCGTAAAGTAATCGCTCTTTTTTACCCTTACCATTATGGGAAGTTCGAACAAATTGATAAGGTTAAGCGTCGAGCGAGCCAAAAGATCGTAGTACGGGAACGGTCTGTCCTTTACGATAAGTTGCCTTATTTCCACTATCGTCTTGTTAAGCCCTATCACTGCCGCTCCGATATATTCCTCGCCCTCGTTCATAAGGAGCACTCTTTCGTCATCGGAAAGCGTACCGCCCAAGCTCTCCACAATGGGCTTTGCGTCGTTATAATTATATTCCTTTACCGTTACCATCACACTTCTCCGTATAATAAATTGTTATCCCCGTAAAATTCGGTCAAAAAAGTTTTCATTCCGCTGTATCTTTTTGCAATATAATTGTTGTCTATCATGCGTTTAAGGAAATATTCGTCACCTATTAGCGCCACAAACTTTTTCGCCCTCGTGATAGCCGTATACAGCAGATTTCTTGTAAGTATCATCGGACTTCCGCCTGTGATGGGCATTATGACACCCACATATTCGGAACCTTGACTTTTATGCACCGTCACGGCGTAGGCGGGCATGAGTTGATTCCTTACGTCGGCGGGATACACGACCGCGCGACCGTCGTCGAGCATAACGTTTATTTCGCCCGTTTCCACATTCACATCGGAAATTATGCCCGTATCGCCGTTGAATACTCCCTCGCCTCTTTCGTAATACGGCTCATACCTTACCCATTCGAGCTGGTAATTGTTGCTTATGTGCATGACTTTGTCGCCAACGCGATATATGACGTCACCGAATTTTATCTCCTTGCCCGAAGGATTTATTACCTCTTGCAAACGCCTGTTCATGGCTATGGTACCGCAAACTCCGTTCTTTATCGGGCAAAGCACTTGCAATTTGTTGGGTTCCACTTTTAGGTACTTGGGAATGCGCCTCGACGCCATATCTACTATGGTATCGGCGATCTGCTCTTGAGTTTTAGCCTTGATAAAGAAAAAGTCTTTATCCTTGCATGAGATATTGGGCATTTTGCCCTCGTTTACCGCGTGAGCGTTGGAAGCTATAAGGCTCTCCTCGCTTTGACGGTAGATATGCGTGAGCATTACAACGGGAATTATGCCGCTTGCTATCACATCGGCAAGCACATTGCCCGCGCCCACGCTGGGAAGTTGGTCCTTGTCGCCCACAAGTATAAGCCTTGTGCCGCTTGCAAGACGGCGAACGAGCATATTGAGCAAAAATACGTCCACCATGGAAACCTCGTCCACTATAACGGCGCCGCACTTGAGCGGAGTAAGCGCAGATCTGTAGTCCATTTGTCCGACGTCCTTCATAAGCGCGCGATGAATGGTAGTGGCGTCACGTCCCGTGCTTTCACTCAATCTCTTTGCCGCTCTGCCGGTGGGCGCCATGAGCATGGAAGATATGCCGAGTTTTTCGGTTATGTCTATTATGCACTTTATGACGGTGGTCTTGCCCGTACCCGGACCGCCCGTTATGACCGAAACTCCGTTTTGTACAGCCGTGCGCACGGCTTCCTTTTGGTGTTCATGCAACGCGACCTTGTGTACTCGTTCGAACTCCTTAATGTCGTTTTCGGTATCGTAATTTATCCTGTCCGCCTCGCAAACGAGTTTGATAAGCCCTGCCGACGCACCTCTTTCGGCTTGAAATACCGCCCTATGATATATTGCCTCTACTCCGTCAAGCTCGACGCGTTTGAGCTTTCCGTCGATAATAAGGCTATCTATCTCGCCGTCTATGCCCTCTTTTTCGCATTTAAGTAGTTCCGCGGTCAAAGAGACAAGTTCCTCGCGCGGCAAAAAAGTGTTTCCTTCCTCGCCCGTCGCGGCAAGCTCGTGCATAAGCCCGGCGCGCATTCTGAACGGACTGTCTTTCGGGATCCCCTGTTTTGCGGCAATGCGGTCGGCAGTCAAAAAGCCTATGCCGTCGATGTCCTCGATAAGCTTATAGGGATTTTGAGCTACTATGCTTTCGGTATCTTCGCCGTAAAAACGATATATCTTGAGCGCAGTGCCGAGCGGTATGTCCTGCGCTTGCAGATACATTACCGCGTCCTGCATTTTTTTGTTTTGAAGGTACGCCTCGTGGATAGCCATGGCTTTATTCGCCGAAATGCCGCGAATGACGGTCAATCGGTTGGGGTGATGCTCTATCACGTTCAAAGTGTCGTTGCCAAACGTGGCAGTCAACATGAGCGCCGTCCTCGGTCCTATCCCCTTTATGAGTCCGCTACCCAAATACCTGACTATTCCGTCGAGCGTACTCGGCATGACGCGCTTTACATCCGTAGCCTTGAATTGCCGCCCGAATTTGGGATGAACCACATAATCGCCTATGACCTCGACATCCTCTCCTTCCGTCACGGGAGGAAAGGTCCCGACTGCGATAACAGGGTCTCCTTCTATATCAAGAACCGCTATCGTATATCCGTTTTCGTCGTTTCGAAAGCGTATTTCGTCGATGCTGCCTCTTAATTTCATTTAAGGTATGCTTTAAGCTCCTCGGCCTTATCGGTCTGTTCCCAAGGAAGTTCGGACTTTCCGAAATGTCCGTAATTTGTGGTTTTTGCATATATGGGTGCGCGTAAACCGAGATTGTTTATTATAGAATACGGTCTGAAATCGAAGTGTTTTTCGATTATCTTTATTAGTTCGTCTTCTTTAAGCTTGCCGGTGCCGAACGTGTCGATATTTATCGATACGGGATTTGCCTTTCCTATAGCGTAAGCGATCTGCATTTGTGCCTTGTCCGCAAGACCTGCCGCAACTACATTTTTGCAAACATATCTTGCATAGTACGAAGCCGATCTATCCACCTTTGTGGGATCCTTTCCGGAGAAGGAGCCTCCGCCGTGCGGGCACATTCCTCCGTAGGTATCGACTATTATCTTTCTGCCCGTAAGGCCGCTGTCGCCGTGCGGTCCGCCTATAACGAATCTGCCTGTGGGATTTATAAGAAGTTTGGTCTTGTCCGTTATGAACTTTTTATCTATAGAATCCAAAATAACATTCTTTATTATGCCGTCACGCAACAATTCGAGATCGGCATCGGCATTGTGTTGAGCCGAAACTACGACAGTATCCACATAGAGCGGCTTTTCCCCTTCGTATGCCACGGTGACTTGCGCTTTGCCGTCGGGACGGAGCTGAGGCATAAGTCCGCTCTTTCTCACTTCGGTAAGCCTTTTCGTTAGCTTGTGTGCAAGAAAAATGGGAAGAGGCATGAGCGAGGACGTTTCGTTGCAAGCATAGCCGAACATCATGCCTTGATCGCCCGCGCCTATACGATCGGCGGGGTCGGAAGATCCCTTGCTTTCGATTGCGTCACTGACTCCCATGGAAATATCTTGCGATTGCTCGTTTATATATGTTAGCACAGCGCAATTATGATAATCGAAGCCGAG
>CANQUR010000007.1 GCA_947627075.1 uncultured Clostridia bacterium | reverse complement strand
CAAGTATGCTCTATCTCGATTACGGCAGATCGGAATGGGAGCCTAACGAGTACGGCGGCAAGGAAAACGTAGCCGCAATAGAATTTTTAAGACAATTGAACTATGCCGTCCATATTCATAAGGGAGCGTTTACCGTGGCGGAGGAATCCACCGATTGGGCGCACGTTACGGGCACGAATAACGGCGGATTGGGATTCGACTTCAAGTGGAATATGGGCTGGATGCACGACACACTAAACTATCTATCCGCAGATCCTCTTTTTCGCAAATACGAGCATAACAAAATGACTTTTTCGCTCATGTACGCCTTTAACGAGCATTTTGTATTGCCCATATCGCACGATGAAGTCGTATATGGCAAAAAGTCGCTTATAGGTAAAGCGTCCGGTTGTTACGAACATAAATTCGGGTCGATAAAGGCGTATCTTGCCATGATGTACGCTCATCCGGGCAAAAAGCTGCTTTTTATGGGGTGCGAGCTCGGACAGTTCGACGAATGGGATTTTCGAGGCGAGATCGGTTGGAACTTGCTCAATTACGATACTCATCGGCAATTGCATGAGTATGTGAAAAAGCTTTGCGGCATATATTGTAGGTATAAGCCTTTCTTTGCGGACGACAGTTGGAACGGCTTCGAATGGAAGGTAGTGGACGACAGGGATCGCAACATATTTGCGGTGGAAAGAAAATTCAAAGGCGAAAGCATAATTATAATAACGAATTTTTCGCCCGTAGGATACGACGGATATATAGTTCCGTGTGAAAAAAGAAATTACAAAACTTTATTAAGCAGTAATTTGAGCAATATAGAGCATCGATTTGATTTGACAGACAGAGGAATAAGCTTGAATATGTACGGTTATGACGTTTTGATCGTGCGCGCGCCAAAGGAGAGAAGAAAATGAAAAAGAAAAAGTGTATCGCGATGTTGCTTGCCGGCGGACAGGGCACAAGATTGTATTCGCTTACGACAAAGGTCGCAAAGCCCGCAGTTTCCTTTGGGAGCAAGTATCGCATAATAGATTTTACATTGAGCAATTGTTCTAACTCGGGAATAACTACCGTGGGCGTGCTTACTCAATATCAACCGCTTATCCTAAACGAATATATAGGAGCGGGAGAGCCTTGGGATCTGGACAGAGCCAACGGCGGCGTGCATGTTTTGCCGCCCTATCAAGCCAAAAAAGGCGGAGAGTGGTACAAGGGCACGGCGAACGCCATATATCAAAATATGCATTTCCTCGATCAATACGACAGCGAGCACGTGCTTATTTTGAGCGGAGATCATATCTACAAGATGGATTATTCGGATATGCTTCGCGAGCACATACGAAGCAAAGCCGACTGCACCATTGCCGTAATAGATGTTCCGAAGGAGGACGCAAGTCGATTCGGAATAATGGATTACGACGAAAACAAACTTATAACCTCTTTTGAGGAGAAACCGGCGTCGCCAAAGAGCAATCACGCAAGCATGGGCGTTTATATCTTTCGCAAGGACGTGCTCATAAACGAACTCATCGAGGACGAAAAGGACGAACTTTCGAGCAACGACTTCGGCAAAAATATCATACCCACCATGCTGAAAAAGGGCAATATGCTGTATGCATACGAATTTAACGGCTATTGGAAGGACGTCGGTACGGTGACGTCGCTGTGGGAAGCGAATATGGATCTGCTCGAATCGCGCTTCGACCTTAACGATCCCGCCTTCAAGATCTATTCGCGCAACGAAGCGCTTCCGCCGTGCTTTGTAGGCGAGGAAGGCGAGGTAGTGAACTCTCTCGTCACATCCGGATGCGAGATATACGGAACCGTTATCAATTCGGTTTTGAGCGAGAAGGTAACAGTGGCAAAGGGCGCGGTAGTCGAAAACAGCGTCATAATGCGCGGGACCATAATAGGTGAAAATGCAAATTTGAGCTACGCGATCGTGGACGAGGACGTAACAATAGGCGACGGAGCGGTCATCGGCGACGAAATGTCGAGCAAGCACAAGATAACGCTTATAGGCAGAGATGTCGAGATCGAAAGCGGCGCCGAAATAGAAAGCGGAAGTATCGTGGATCAGGAGGCGGACAAATGAACAATCAAGCTCTCGGAGTGATTTTCGGAAATATCAACGAAAAACAAATAGGGGCGCTCACGACCAACAGGTCCATAGCGAGCGTGCCGTTCGGCGGCAGATACAGGCTCATCGACTTTACGCTTTCGAATATGTCGAACAGCGGCATTTACAACGTGGGAGTTATCACGCGCAGCAATTATCAATCGCTCATGCAACACGTGGGCAGTGGCAAGTCCTGGGATCTTTCTCGCAAAATAGGCGGGCTTCGAATTTTGCCGCCCAACCTCGATAAGGTGTTCAATACCAGATGGGAGGCGCTCAAAAACTCCTCGCATTTTATTCGCAATGCCGACGAGCGCTATGTCGTGCTTTGCGACGGGGACGTGGTGTGCAACTTCGATTTTTCCAAAGCGCTTGCTTTTCATGAGGACAGAGCGAGCGATATCACGGTCATTTATCGCAAGAAGTTTCTCGGCGAAGGCAACGAAAAGAACAAGCTTTGCTTCACTATCGACGATGATTCGAGAGTAGTCGAAGCGGTAAAGAGCGACAAAGCCAAGGGAATGCAGAACGTCAGCACTTATATGTGCATAATGGGGCGCGAATTTTTGCTCGGATTGCTCGAAAACAGCGAAGAAAAGAACATTTCGAGCCTCGATCGAGATATAATCATGCGGGGCGTAAACGAGTACAAGATATACGCTTACGAGCATAAGGGATATTTCGCAAGCATGGATTCCATTTCGAACTATTATCGCCATTCCATGGAAATGCTCGATCGCAACAAATGCGTCATGCTCTTCGATAACGACGGCGCGAATATCTATACAAAGGTACGCGACAGCGCGCCGTGCAGGTTTTCGGCTTCTTCCGCGGTAAAAAATTCCATAATAGCCGACGGCTGTATCATAAAGGGCAGAGTGGAAAACAGCATTTTGTTCCGCGGAGTAAAGGTGGCGGAGGACGCGGTAGTCAAAAACAGCATATTATTTCAAGATACCGAGGTGGACGACGGAACGTTCTTAAATTGCGTAATTACCGACAAAAATGTGCACATTCTCGAATCCAGAATGCTGAGCGGACATGAAACAAATCCGTATTTTATAAGCAAAAATTCTATAATATAATCAAGGAGAACTACATTGAAAAAGACAGTAAAAGTGTTGTTTGCCGCAACCGAATGCAATCCCTTTTGGGCAACGGGCGGTTTGGGCGACGTAGTGGGGTCGTTGCCGCAAGCGGTACGCAACGCGGGTACGGATATTCGCGTTATATTGCCGTTGTTCGAATACGGTATCGACAAAAACACCTTGAAAAAAGAGGGCGTTATAAATGTGCCCGTGTCTTGGAGAAATCAATATTGCGGTATTTTTTCACTTGAAAGAAACGGGGTCGTTTATTACTTCGTCGAAAATGAATATTATTTCAAGAGGCAATCCATTTACGGTCAATATGATGACGGCGAAAGGTTTGCGTTCTTTTCGCGCGCTATATGGGAGATAGTACGCTTCCTCGACTGGAAGCCGGATATTGTGCAATGCAACGATTGGCAGACCGCGCTTGCTCCCGTGTATCACAAGTTGATGTATCCCGAATTTAATAGCATAAAGGACGTTTTCACCATACACAATATCGAGTATCAAGGAAAATTCGACAAAGCCATACTCGGCGACGTGTTCGGGATAGACGAGCGCGATTACAGCTTACTCGAATTCGACGGATGCATAAATCTTATGAAAGGCGCCATAGAATGCTGTGATATGCTTACTACGGTCAGCCCGACCTACGCCGAGCAATTAAAAGACGATTTTTATGCAATGGGGTTGGGAAACATAATAAAAAAGAACGAATACAAGTTAAAGGGCATACTCAACGGCATAGACGACGAATTGTACGATCCGAGGACGGACAAGGCGGTTTTCGCCTCTTTCGGCGCCGACGATACTTCGGGCAAGGCGGAAAACAAGCGCGAATTGCAAAAGCTTTTGAATTTGCCCGTTACCGACGCGCCGCTCATTGCGGTCATTTCGAGGCTGGCGGCGCATAAGGGCATAGATCTCATAAAGTTCGCGCTCGGCGATATTTTGAAAGAGGATATACAGCTTGTGGTGCTCGGCAAGGGCGACAGATACTACGAGGAATATTTCTCTTATATGCATCAAACTTCGCCCGGAAAGATATGCACGATAGTCGCCTTTAATAAGGACCTCGCTCAAAAGGTCTATGCGGGCTCGGATATATTGCTCATGCCGAGCAAGAGCGAACCGTGCGGACTCAGCCAGATGATCGCGTGCAGATACGGGTGCGTGCCTGTCGTACGCGCCACGGGCGGATTGAAGGACAGTATAAAGAATTACGACGTTAAAGGCGGCAACGGCTTTTTGTTTGAAAAATATTCGACCGAGGAGTTCTATAACGCCGTAAAGACGGCTGTGGACATATATCACACTCCCAAGTGGGCGGAGATCCGCCATAACGCCATGACGACGGATTTCGGGTGGCGCAAAAGCGCAAGGGAATATGTTAAATTATATAAAAGCTTGATTTAAGACCGATATGACATACGAATATTACAGACAACTCATAATAGAAAAATTGAGCGGCAGTTTTGCCGCGTCGCCGAGTACGGCGTCAAAGGAACAAGTCTACAAGGCGACTTGCCTTGTCTTGCGCGACATTTTGATAGCGCAAAAGCAACGCAACAACATGGAAATAGAAAAGAAGGGTTTGAAGCGCGTTTACTACCTGTGTATGGAATTTTTGGTGGGACGCAGCCTCAAAAACAACCTTTTCAATCTCGGGCTTACCGATGATTTCGATAAAGCGCTTGCTTCTATCGGAATAGATCTCGACGAGCTTTATGACTATGAAGCCGATCCGGGGCTGGGCAACGGCGGGCTGGGTAGGCTTGCCGCTTGCTTTATGGACAGTCTTGCGACGCTCGGGTATCCCGCCATGGGATTTTCGATAAGATACGACTACGGACTGTTTAGGCAAAAGATAGTGGAGAATATGCAAGTCGAATTGCCCGATCTTTGGCTTCCGTCCGGCGAAGTGTGGATGCTTCCTCGCTCGGACAAGAACTTCAAAGTTTTGCTGGGCGGATATGTGGAAACGCATATGGAAAACGGCAAATTACGCTTTGAGCAAAAGGGAGCCGAGGTGGTCGAGGCTATGCCGTACGACGTAATGATAAGCGGTGCGGACGGCAAGGGCGTGAGCGTATTAAGACTGTGGAAAGCTTCGGCATACAGAAGCTTCGACATGCAAAAATTTTCGCGCGGAGATTATTTTACGGCAATGAGGGCGGACAGCGAGGCGGAGCTCATAAGCAAGGTGCTTTATCCGTCCGACGACCATTACGAGGGCAAGCAGCTCCGACTCAGTCAACAATATTTTTTGGTAAGCGCGTCGCTTCAAAGCATAATAAAGGATCATATCAAGTGGTACGGCGACCTTAAACTTTTGCCTCAAAAGGCGGCTATTCATATAAATGACACTCATCCCGCGCTTGCTATTCCCGAGCTTATGCGTTTGCTTATGGACGAGCACGGATTCGGCTGGGATGACGCGTGGGACATTACCGTAAATACCATTGCCTACACAAATCACACGGTTTTGAGCGAGGCGCTCGAAAAGTGGGATATAGAGCTTGTTCAGTCGAGGCTACCGAGGATATATATGATAATTTCCGAAATAGATCGACGCTTTACGGCACAAATGAACGCTTGCGGCAAAGGCGGGATACTTCCGAGCTCCGCCATACTTTGGGATAGGCAAGTTCGCATGGCGAATTTGAGCGTAATAGGTTCGCACAGCATAAACGGAGTGTCCGAGCTTCATAGCAACATAATAAAAAACAACGTTTTTAAGGACCTGTATAGCGTTTTTCCGGATAGATTCACCAATGTGACCAACGGAATAGCGCATAGGCGTTGGCTGTGTCAAGCAAATCCCGAGCTCGCCGCTTTTATTAATGAACTTATAGGCGACGGCTATAAACTGGACGCGTCGGAACTTGATAAACTCGAAAAGTTTACGTCGGACAAAACTGCGCTCAAAAGGTTGGGCGAAATAAAGCTGGACAATAAAAAAGCCTTTGCGCAATTTATAAAGAAGGAAACGGGTGAGGAAATAGATCCGTATTCTCGTTTCGACGTGCAAATAAAGCGACTTCACGAATATAAGAGGCAGCTTATGAACGTATTGAAGATCATTAGCTACTATCTTGAATTAAAGGACGATCCAAACAAAAGCTTTACGCCCCAAACCTTTATTTTCGGTGCAAAGGCGGCGGGCGGCTATGCTCATGCAAAGCGCGTCATAATGCTTATAAATTGCCTTGCCAAGGAAACGGCACGCGACGCGGCAATTCGCGATAAATTGAGGGTGCTGTTTGTGGAAAATTACAACGTGACGCTTGCCGAAAGGCTCATACCCGCAAGCGAAGTGAGCGAGCAAATAAGCCTCGCCGGCAAGGAAGCGAGCGGAACGTCGAATATGAAGCTCATGATGAACGGCGCAATTACTCTCGGCACGGTCGACGGCGCAAACGTGGAGATCTTGGAACGAGTGGGAAGAGAAAATATGTTCGCTTTCGGACTCACCGCTTCCGAAGCGCAACGAGTGTGGAATGAGGTGGACGCGTCGGCGCTATATTAGAAATCCGAAGAGATAAGACGAGTGATGGATGTGCTCAAAAGGGGCTTCGACGGTGAGAGCTTTGTGGACATAGCGACATATCTGACGATAGGCGACATGGCGGATCCGTATATGTGCCTCGAAGATTACGAAGATTATAAGCGTGCCGCGGCTCTTATGGACGCAAAGTATGCCGACTCGGAAGGTTGGAACCGTTCTTCGCTTATCAATATAGCGCGTTCGGGCATCTTTGCGGCGGACCGCAGTATAAACGAATATGCAAACAACATATGGCACCTTAAGAGGTTGAGGGATGATTGATTACGATCCTTGCAACAAGAGGTTCAAAAGCATAGTCGGCGGAGTGGAGGAAAACAAGGAGCTTACGATAAGCATAGTATGCGACGCCCAAAGCGCCTCGCTTGTGCTACAGAAAGAAGGCGAGGGACATATGCCCGTATACTATCCGATGACAAGGACCGAAAAAGGCTTTTCTGTAACGCTCAAAATAACCACTTGCGGACTGTACTTTTATTGGTTTTGTATAGATGGGGTGCGATTTGCAAGCGACGATATGCAAAGCCCCATTCAAGGCGGGCATGATTATTTGCAACTTGTGTATCGTGACGACTTCAGACCGCTTAAGGGCGGAGTTATATATCAAATAATGCCCGACCGCTTTTGCATAGGCGAAAGGGCGCACATAAAAGAAGGCAAGCATTTTCAGTCCGATTGGTATGCCGTGCCCGAATATCGTCCGGACGAAAACGGAGAGTACAACACCGAGTTTTTCGGCGGGAACCTTAAAGGCGTCATAGGCAAACTTGACTATTTGAAGGAGTTGGGCGTTACCTATATTTACCTTAATCCCATATTTCAATCGCCATCGAGCCATCGATACGACACATCGGACTACGAAAAGATCGATGAAGCGCTCGGAAGCGAAAAGGACTTCGAAAATTTGGTCTCGGAAGCGAGAAAACGTGACATGGGTATCATTTTGGACGGAGTTTTCTCGCATACGGGGGCGGACAGCAAATACTTTAACCGCTACGGCAATTATGATTCCGTAGGCGCATATCAGTCAAAGGAAAGTCCGTATTTTTCTTGGTACACGTTCATGCACTTCCCCGACCTATACAAGAGTTGGTGGGGCTTCGAGACCTTGCCCGAGGTCAACGAAACGTCGCCGTCGTATCTCGAATATATGCTGGGCGAAGGCGGCATTATTTCCAAGTGGGAGCAAAAGGGCATAGCCGGTTGGAGGTTGGACGTAGCCGACGAACTTCCCGACGAATTTTTGTACGAGCTGAAAAAGCGGAGCGACTGCACCGTGATAGGCGAGGTTTGGGAAAACGCCGCTCGAAAGTACGCGTACGGAGCGCGAAGAAGATATTTTTTGGGCGGACAGTTGGACGGCGTTACCAATTATCCCATACGAAACGCAATAATCGATTTTTTGAGGAGCGGGAATAATCTTTCGCTCAGAAGGACGTTGCGCGAACTGATAAACGACTATCCGCAAAAGGCATTTTTGTCTATGATGAACATTCTCGGCACGCACGATACCGAGCGCATACTCACCGCGCTTTCGTGCGACGAAAAGCCGCATGACAAGGCTCAAAAGGCGACTTATATACAGTCGGACTTGTCGCAAGCTACGGAAAAGTTGAAGATCGCTTCGCTCATTCAATTCATGTTGCCCGGCGTTCCGTGCATTTATTACGGCGACGAAGCGGGACTTTTCGGGCATGAAGATCCGTTTTGTCGCAAATGCTATCCCTGGGGACGGGAAAACAAGGAACTCATCGAGCACTACAAAATGCTCGGAAGGTGGCGAAGAGAATACGCTTCGGCGTTATGCGGAGAGTTCGAGGACGTTTCACCCAATGAAAATGTATTTGCTTTTAGGCGAAAAGACGAAAAAAGCGAATTGACATTACTTGTAAATCGGAGCGCAAAAGATATCGAATTGGTAGGCAAAAAGCTTATCTACGGCGAAAAAATTCTGCGCTCGGGGCGTGCGGCGGTATTTTTAAGGGAATTACAGCCGTAAAACAGACCAAAATCGAGCAAAGATCGCTAAAAATGCGTGATTTTCACAAATTGACATCATATTCATTTTTTATAATCTTTGCGGTATTAATTTTGTCGACAAAGTGACGAAATCGGACAAATTAAAGATAATCGAAAAATTTCGCTTGCAATATATATAATCGTATGATATAATTTTTGCACTGAGGTTATAGATGTTTTTTCGAACTTTACGAAAAAACAGCATTATAAAAAATTCATTAGTCAAGGAGGACCTATGAAAAGAAGGAATTTAAGAAACAGATTGGCTTCTCTTGTGGTTTTTCTTTTAGTGGGCGTGATGGGTATTGCCGCGGCAGTCACATCGCTCGACGGAAAAGACATGAGCAGTACGATCGTCTCGACAAATTCGGCTATTCATGCAGGGCATTATGACAGCGACATCGAATCTAAAATCGATTCGAGCAAGCTCATCGATGCTCCGGTCATCGGCAAAAGCGAAAAGATCGATCTTATCGTGGAAATGGATGAAAATACGCTTATCGATACGTATTATGCCGATACAAAAGGTTATGCAAGCTTTGCCGAATATCGCGAATCGCCCGAAGGAAGGGCGGCAGCCGAAGCGCTTATTAAAAAGCAAAATGCGGTTTTTAATAAGATAGCACGTCAAGCGGACGTAAAGCTGAAATATAATTACGTCAATGTTATGAACGGTTTCTCGATGGAGATCACATACGGAGATCGTGAAATAATAGATAAGATCGCTTACAAGGCAAACGTGACCAACACTTTGATAAGCGAAAGATACGAAGCTCCCGAAACACAGGACGCTGTAGCTGCGGTCAAAAACCAAGTCAGCGCATTGGAAACGGGTATTTTCGATTCAAGCAAGAGTATCGACGACGGCTTTGCGGGTCAAGGCATGGTAGTGGGTATCCTTGATACAGGTATAGATTTCGAGCATATAGCGTTCGACCCCAATTATTGGCTTTTCGGTCTCGAGGAACAACAGAAAGAGGAAACCTTGAGATTTACAAAAGATTACATACAAAACAAGTTGAATGAAACGAGTCATGGCATTTCGACGCTTACGGCGAATTTGCTTTCGACGTCTCTTACCATAGACGACGTTTATCATAATGCAAAGATCCCCTTCGCATTCGACTATGCGGATAACGATCCGGTAGTAAGCTCGAGCATAGAGAACTCTCACGGCACGCACGTAGCGGGCATTATCGCAGGACACAGCGACACCCCCTACAGATTAAAGACAAGCAAAAACGGGCATGAAGCCGGCGAGATATTCCTTCGCGAGGAAAAGAAGTTAAGCGGCGACTCTAAAGCTATCAGATATTATCAATGGGAAGAGCTCGAAAGCGGTGAAAATGGCAGTTACGGCAAAAGAAATTACGTAACGGGCTTCACCGAAGATGACTTTGAGGAAATTATAGACGAGAAGTCCAAGAAGCAAGTTACGGGAATAACCGGTGTTGCACCCGCTGCACAGCTTGCGATATTCAAGGTATTCTCGGATCACCTTACGACCGGTGCGGAAAGTTCCTTCTTGCTTGCGGCTCTCGAGGATTGCGTAACGTTGGACGTAGACGCCATAAACATGAGCCTTGGCGCAGATTGCGGCTTCCAGGATGAAACGGACGCAAAGGACAGCATATTCCATGCATATCAAGCAGTGGAAAGGACGGGCATCTCGCTTGTCGTAGCCGCTTCCAACTCGTTCAGTTCCGGCTTCGGTTCTCATTACGGTCTTAACCTTACCTCCAACCCCGACTCCGGTATGGTAGGTAGTCCCGCATCTTATGACGCTTCATTCACCGTTGCGTCCATAAGCGGTGTAGAATCCCAATATATCCTTGCTACCGACGCTATGGGCAACGAATACGGCGCGGCATATTATGCCGAGGCTGCGACCATGGGTAGCGAATATTGCGACTTCATCGATGACCTTAAGGCGGCTTTGGATAAGCTCAGTCCGTCTGTCAAAAACTCGATGATGGATGACAAGGGCAATATAAAGATAGAATATATTACGATCCCCGGCGTCGGCGAAACCACCGACTTTACGGGCTTGAATTTACAAAATAAGATCGCGCTCGTTAAACGTGGCGATATCAACTTCGAAGATAAGATAAAGAATGCGCGTGCTGCCGGAGCAATTGCTTGCGTCGTTTACAATAATGCCGCAGGTATGCTTCATATGCAGATAGGAGACGCTATTCTCGGCTTCCCCTGCTGCTCCATAACGATGGACGCCGCATTCAATATAAAGGATAAGGACAAGTCGGGCAAGGCTTACTTCGTTATCAACGAGGAAAATAAAGCAGGTCCGTTCATCAGTGACTTCTCGTCCTGGGGACCGTTGCCCAACCTTGTGCTCAAGCCGGAGATCACCGCTCACGGCGGCGAAATTTATTCGGCTATTCCCGGCGACGAGACCGCATATTCGAGACTCAGCGGTACGTCAATGGCGTGCCCGAACACTTCCGGCGTCGTGCTTATTTTGCGTCAATATTTGCAAAATCCCGCAGACGACTATGCGACGGCAAAGATGTTCGGCATTTACGACGAACAAACTCACAAGGTAAATGCGAGCCTTATGGAGCGCAGAATTTATCAGCTCCTTATGAGTACGGCGACCATAGCTCACAACGAGCAGGATAATCCGTATTCTCCGCGTAAGCAAGGCGCAGGTCTTGCCGACCTCGAAAGAGCAAGAGCCGCAAGACAATATTTGTTCGTAAATAAAACGGACAAGGATGGCAAAGAACTTACCGACGAAGATGGCAACAAGATAGAGGCAGAGCGTACCAAGATCGAACTTTTTGACGATCCGAATAAGAGCGGCGTCTATAAGATGTCCTTCTATGCGCGTAACGTAGATGAAACTTACGATGCTAAATATCAACTCAAGAGCTATGTCATGACCGAGGGCATTTCCACCGACGGTAAGACCGTAAACGAAATGAGCCACGTGTTCAAACTCAATGACGAATACGATCAAACCATAAAAATAGGCGAAAATGAGGAAACGGTCGTAAATGCAGGCGATACCATAACTGTACCGCACGGCGAAACGATAAAGATCACATATACCATAACGCTCAAAAAGGGCGCAACCGATTGGCTCGCTCAATTTGTAAACGGTATGTATGTAGACGGTTTCGTATGTCTTGAAAACGAGGATGAGGAAGGTCTTGACCTCAACATTCCGTATCTTGCATTCTATGGCGATTGGTCGGACGCTCCCATCATGGACTACGACGTATACGAGACCACAAAGGATGAAAACGACGACACCATTCCCGACGACGATAAGCGCTATGCAGGTGCGCGTCCTCTTATGTTGGTGGGCAAGATTATCCAAGACGGTCAAGAGTATTCGCTCGGCATGGGTCAATTCCCGTTCACCATTCCCGATGAGTTCGAAAGCGAAACTCCCGACGCAACCGCAGATAAGTGCGCAATGTCGTTCGATACCGACTCCGGTATGTGCGGCTTGTACGGTGTGGGCGGATTCCTTCGTCCCGCAAAGAAGCTGTTCTGGCAGATAACCGACGCCCTTACAGGCGAGGTGATCCGAGAGGGCATGTACGGCAACGCGCGTAAAGCCAACGGTTCGGGCAGTGTCGGCGGCGCATGGCTCGAGCTCGATATCGGCGATATGAGAGTACAGAACAACGTTCGATATAATATGGCTATTTATCCCGTTATCGATTGGAACGCCGAGAAATATTCCATTTACAAGAAGGACGAGAACGGTCAAACTGTCATGGAAATGGGCAGACCCGTTTACGACATCCAAGCAAATATAGACTTGATAATAGCCGACAATGAAGCATACAACAGTACTCATCCGAACAACGTTCGCAGATATTACTGGACTTCCGACTTCTGGGTAGACACCGAAGCTCCGTTTATATCCAATGCCGAGGTTAATATCGTCAGAAACAATCAAGACGTAGCGACATACATCCTCAATCTCGACATTACCGATAACCACTATGCTATGGGCTTTGGTCTCAGCGCATTTGACAAGACGGATAACAAGTATGTGACTTGCTTCAGCGAAGAAGGTATGCGTCCCATCAACGGCGAGCGCAATTCCACCACTCGTACGCAATTCGATATAACCGATTATTGGGATCAGATCCAAGACGGATTGCTTTACAGGATACAGCATCCGGAGCAGGTTTCGGCGCATCCCGAATTGAGCACATACCTTACCACCTTCCGAGTAGAACTTTTCGACTATGCGTTCAACAAGTCGTTCTACGAGATAGACCTTTACGATATCATGACCAGAATGTCCGACGCATACTTTGGAGATATCGGTAACTATACAAACTACAGAAAATCGGGTTCGACAGACTCTGTAAGCATCATGACCTCGACCAACAATGAGGTTGCGACCGACAGACTCGGAGATCCCGTAAGAATGAGAGAATTCAACATCATCGAGGGACAGAAGATCAACCTTATGAGGTCGGTCGTTACCACTCCCGCGAATGTATGGAGAGAGGATTACGTCTTTGGCGTTAGCGATTCTTCCGTATTGCAACTCGATAACGAAAAGGGCGAAATATACGCATTGAAAGGCGGCACCTCTACGGTGACCATCAAGTCGCTCAGCAACCCGAGCGTACAGGGCGGAGAGGTAACCGTTCACGTATTGTCAAAGGAAGAAGCTGCGGCATACAATATCAATGTAAGCAGCGTTCAATCTTCGCAAAAGCTTGAGACCATAAACTTCACCGAAAGCGGAAAGGTATTCAACGCAGGCGAAAAATATGTAGTTGAGTTCGAGCTCAATCCGTGGTACGTTCCGTTCGATCCCGAAAAGTACGAGATAGTTTGGTCTGTAAGCAACAGCCTTGCAGCTACGGTAGAACCTCTCGAATACGACTCCAACGATCCCACCAGCAGGTTCAAGGCGACCGTTACCGCAAGCGACGGATATTATGAACTCGACGCGACGGGCAAGATAGTATATCACAAGAACTATTCGATATTGCCCGAGACTTACGATCCCGCAACAGTTCGTGTGCGTATATACGAAAAGATAAACGGCAATGTTTCGTCTTCGGCAAGATATGCGGCGGAATTCCCGTTCTATGTATTGGACGAATTCGAAATAGAAGGTAACGAACTTAAAGATTATCATGGTACGCCCGACGATTTCGAGGATCCCACCGATCCTAACAATTACGAAAAAGATGAAAACGGCAAATTAAAGGTAGACGAATTCGGCAGACTTACTCCCAAGAAGGAGAACAAAGTCGAGGGCAGGATCGTAATACCCGATAATATCAACATCTACACGATAGGCAACAATGTATTCTATCGTCGTGATGATATCTTCTCGATCAAGTTCCCGCATAATTTGACTACAATAGGTTATGCTTCGTGCGCATACATGACCAAGCTCGAAAGAGTTGAACTTCCCGATACGTTGGAAAAGATTGACGGTTATGCATTTGCGGCATATACCGTTCCGGGCGGCGCAGGTCCCGAGACCGTGTTGTCCATAGTTGACTTCACAAAGTGCGCTAAACCCATACAAGTACAGCCGTATGCCTTTGTATTCCAAAGATATATCGGCGTTGATATGAAACAGAGCCACATAGTTGACTTGGGCGATGACGTATCGAAGCAAAATGAAATCATGCTTTTGGAGGATAATCCGTTCAGCCTTAAGATGGTCAGAGTGGCAGGTGAGATATCGTTCTACGGCTTGGGCTTTGTGAACGACGTCGATGTCTCCGGACTTCGTACGGCAGGCAACCTTGCATTCTATGGCATAGGCGCAAAACTTAAGGATTACTTTGATGGCGACGAGGCTTATGCAAAGGCTACGTTCGGCGAAAATACCGCCGGCGGAATGGGCGCATTCGTGGGCACCGGTATCGGTAGCGTCACGATGAAGATGCGCAGAGTTGCTACTCAAATGTTCGTGGGCGACACACAAGCCGGCACGGATGAGTCAGGCAACGAGGTAGCGATCCCGTTGTATAACGGCGAGCTAAAGGAGATCACCTTTACCGCAGACGATCGTGTAATAGAAGATCTTGCATTCATATACAGTAGCGTAGAGAAGGTCACCTTCCAAGGCTCCGTAAAATATTTGGGTGAAGCCGCATTCGGCTACTCCACATTAAGTAGCGTAAAATTCGAAAAGTCTTGCGAATATATAGGAAATCAAGCATTCTATGGCACCAAGCTTACCGAAGTGACCTTGCCGAAGGGACTCAAGAGCATGGGCAACGGCGTATTCACCAATTGCGAAGAGCTTACTACAGTCAAGATCGACGAAGGTTGCTTACTTGATGAGCTCGGCGTAGAAACTCAATTCGAGACTAACGCTCAACCGTCTACATTCGTCGGCTGCTCCAAACTTGAAAAGTTCGAGATCGTAGATTCGAACGGAGAAACGGATGACGATAAAAAGACCGCTAATTTCGCAGTAAAGGACGGCGTGCTCTACAGCGAAGATTACGAAACGTTGATTTACGTTCCTTGCAATAAGGAAGTATCCGACGCTTCGGAACTCTTGGAGAACGTAAAGGTAATAGCTTCAGGCGCATTCAGCGATCATAAACATCTTACCTCGATAGACCTTTCGAATGTCGACGAGATAGGCATAGCTGCCTTCTTCGACTGCGAGTTGCTCGAATCGGTAACTCTTCCCACCGAAATCGATGTGATCCCCGATCAGCTCTTTACGGGATGTACGGCTCTTACCACCATCAACTTGAATGAGTGCTCCGAACTTACATCGATAGGCAGATTTGCGTTCGCACAGACCGCTATCGAGTCTGTCGAGCTTCCGGGTAAGGTCAATGATATCGGAACGTTCGCCTTTGCGGAAAATGAAGCGTTGACTTCGTTCAAGATCACTACCGCTTCTAATATAGATAGGATCCCGGATCAAATGTTTTACGGTTGCACGAACCTTACGAATGTAGAAGGACTCATTTATGTTAAGTCTGTTGGCGAAGCTGCATTTATGCTTACGGGCATATCGGAGATAACCCTCAACAGATGTACGGAAATAGGCAATGACGCTTTTGCAAACTGCGCAAATCTCAAAAAAGTAAACGCACCTCAATTGGAGACCATAGGTGAGTACGCATTCTTTATGGATTCCGTTGAGGACGAAAACGGCGCTTTGACGGGCAACGGCGTGTTGACCAGTATAGACCTTTCCAAGGTAAAGACAATAGGCGCTTATGCATTCGGATTCCAAGTAAATCTCTCAAGTGTAAATCTTCGTAATTGCGAAACGATAGGCGACTATGCATTCTTGTATTGCAGTAACCTTACCGATGTAGGCTATTTCGTATCGTCGAGTTCGACGCAACATGACAGCGGCAGACTTCGATCTATCGGCGAAAACGCGTTCACGGGTACGCAAGTCACATTGAACAACGTTACGCTTCCCGAATCGCTCGAATATGTTGCATCCTCTGCATTTGCAGAGACTCGCGTGGCTTCGTACAACGTAGACCTTGAGAACAAGACTTACTTTGCACGCGACGGCGTATTGTACAAGAATCTCGGCAACGACGCTTACGAACTTGTTTCGTTCCCGACATATTACACGGGCGGAATGAGCTATGAGATCCTCGACGGAACGGTCAGGATCGACCCGTATTCGTTCTATGCGACCGAGTATCTCGTAAAGGTAGATATACCCGATTCGGTAAGGACGATAGGACACGCGGCATTCTACTTGTCATCTATCAAGTTCTATAACTTCAAGACGTTGACCGCGCCCGAACTCGAGGCAAATTCCGAGTCTTTCACAACGACATACAACGACGTTTATTTCTGGCAAGTATACGACAACTTCTATATGCCGTTTACGTTCACGAGCAACACGTTCGATTATTACGGCTTCAAGTATAATCCGATACGTATCAAGGCTCAAGACGACGTAGACGTCGAGATCCAGAACAGTCAAGGTCAAAATATGCCGCTTCAAAACGACTCATATCTCGGCGAAGGCTTTATAAATCAATGGTATGGTATAATGATCGGATATCCTTCCAATGCAGACGGCTTCGACAGCTTTGTATGGAGCAATTACTTTGACGAAGTGTTCCTTACCGCCGAACTTGTAGAGAGCGCGACCGAAGAACTTATGAACTACATTCGTTCGTTGCCGGCTCCCGACAAGCTCACTCTTGCGGATCAGACGACCGTAAGCGTTGCGAGAACGAGGTTCAACGGACTCCGTAGCGATGAGCAAAGGGCGTTCGTAAGAGCCGAAGGACTCGTTGACGTGCTCGAAGCTTGCGAGGCAAGGATCGAAAAGCTCGCCGGAGATGTTGACAAAGCGACCTCCGCGGTAAGAGATCTTATCGACAACTTGCCGCTTCCGTCCGAGATCACTCTCGACGACGAGGACGATGTTATTGCGGCTCGCGAGGCATACAATGAGCTTACGGGCGACAACAAGACTACGTTCGACACCGAATACAAGAGTGCGCTCGATAAGCTTGTCGAGTGCGAAGCAAGGATAGAAGCGCTCAAAAACGGTTCGGACAGCAAGGAAGGCTGCGGAAGCTGCTCTACGGTGGCATTTGGCTCCGGTAACGGCGGCGGCACGGGTCTTATGATAGGGCTCGGAGCAGTAATGCTCGCTTGTCTCATGACAGTGCTCCTTCGCAAAAAAAGAACCGACAAATAATATGTAAAAAGAACTAAAAGACATTTTTCATTATTTTCTTTATATTCTTCTTTTTCATAGAAACGGCTCCGTCGTAACAGACGGGGCTGTTTCCATTTATGCCGTTAACGATTGGGGCTGTTTGCATTGAGCCGGTGAACAGGCGGGCTGTTTGCATTGGAGCCGTCGCAAGTCGCGTGCCAAACACTTCGAAATAAAATTCGATAAGTAAAAAAGAGAAATATCCCGAACTTGTAATTTTCACGTTGTGGCGACTGTGTGTGTCGTCGTCAAGCTTTGCGCTTGCAAAAGAAAATCGTTTTTCTTAAAAAAATTTTTCGCGTTAGCGACGGCGATGATTTCTCCAAAAAACAGACTTTTTTCCGCTATTTCGTCGCCGATATAACATTTTGCAGTCACAATCAAGCCCTGAATCATACTATTATATATAAAGTAAAAATTTACACAAAAATTTAACTCAATATTTATTGACAAAGTGTATCGTTTTTTGCTATAATTAATGTACTTAAATTGTAGTCTTATACCATATCGGATAAAACTGCACTTCGTAATTTTCAAGATAAATGTTGGAGATCAGTATGAAGAAATTGAAGTATCTATTATTTTTAGTACTTGCGGCTATAGCTGCGGTAGGCGTGCTTGCAGGTTGCTCGTCGGATTATGTTTCCGACGCGGACACCGGCGTTACGCCCTACACGCTCACCTATTGCGCAAATGGCGGCTTACTTACTACGGGTATAAAGGGTATATCCAAGTATGAAGCTATCTTCAGAGTTATGGATGGTGTGCAAGCGTTCGATCCTTCGGTCGACACGAATATAGTTGCCGAACCAAGCCGCCCCGGATACATTTTCATGGGCTGGGCAAAAGGCAAGGTAGACGAGGAAGGCAAGCCGGCTCTTTTGGACGAACCTTTGAACGGTACCCTTGACGGAAGCATCCACGTGAACAAGTTCGGCTCTTTGGGACCCGATATTACAGACAAGACGGGGACCGAGAGGATATGCTACTATGATTATGACAGGAACGACCTTTGGGATTTTTCGAAGGATAAGGTCACCGAGAACACTTGTCTTGTAGCCGTTTGGGAAAACTACAATAAATATATCATCGCGCAAAGGGACGACAGCGGCGAATGGGAAGATTATGATGACGTCTTGGCGGACGACTTCGTGTTAGGCGAAGGTCCTGTATACGAAAAGTATGCGGATCGTTTTGTCAATGCTCGCGGTACCGGTATCACCGAATCCGCGTTAAAGGAAGCATATCAAAACGCAAGACCCAATCATACCGCTTTGAAGTTTTACAAGGACGAGGCTTGCACCGAGGAGATTACCTTCCCCTTTATAGTCAATGACCTTGTAACGATAATATATTACAAGGAAGTGGAATACGAGGGTATTTTCGAGCTTGTCTCCAATGCGAGAGATTTCAACAGCGCGATATCCAACGGTAAGAATATTTATTTAATGGGCGATATCGAGGATGTTAAGTCCAATAACGGCGACTACAGTGCGAATATGGGCAATATGTGCAAATCCGCAAAACCCTATACGGGCGAGATAAGGGGCAACGGATATTCCATAACCGGCGTTATGACAGCCGTTGACCAGGTGATATCCGAAAGAGGTTCGTTCAATAAGTACGGCGGATTCTTCGGCGAACTCAAAGGTGCACAGATATACGACCTTAATATAGAGTACACCACGAGATTTACGATAGGAGTGGATCCCACCAATGCTCTCAGCGGAGCTTCGTCAAACGACTCCGAATGCCATTTTGGTCTGTTTGCTTCGGTCATGAACGGCTGTGTTTTCCATAACGTAAAGGTAAACGTGAAGTATGAGGTCGTTCGCTCCATAGTCGACGGCGAATCATATGTTGGTCCCGATGGAAAACTTGTGGTGCCGCAAGTCCCCAATACCTATGATGTAGACGTAAAGGTATACAACTGGGCGCCGCGTTCTATCAATCAAATGGATGATACCTACAATTCCGACATAACGATATTCGATGATGATTGCGTCTTTGAATGCGAATGTACAAAGGACGAAAGATAAAGGTTATCAGTAATTTTTTCAAAAATTATTTATAATATATATTTTAGGAGGATAAACCAAAATGAAAAAATTTCCAAGAATTTTTTGCGTGATCATGTTATCGGTCGTTTTGGGCGCTTCGTGCTTTATGCTTACGGCATGTCCGAACCCGCAACCGCAGACCAATGACACAATGCTTATCAGCATAGGTCAAACCGATAACGTTTTCAATCCGTTCTTTCATTCTTCGGCTTACGATAGTGAAATAACGAGCCAAACGCAAATAAGTATGCTTTCTACCGATAAGGATGGCAATCCCATATGCGGATTCGATGAGCCCACGGTAGCACAGGATTTCTTAAGGACAGTTTGGGTCAATGACGGTGAGGGCGCTAAACCTTACGGCATCGACAACGAGTATATCCAAACTCTCGATCCCGATAGGTATACTGCGGACAACTACTATACGACATATCAGTTCCTTATCAAGAACAATATAAAATTCAGCGACGGACAGCCTCTTACGATCAAGGATGTAGTGTTCAACATGTATACTTACCTCGATCCGTCATACATAGGCACGTCCACGATGTATTCCACAAAGATCAAGGGACTCGAGAACTATCGTACTCAGACTCCCGACGCAAGTGATGATACATACAAAGGCATGCTTGCAGGATGGAACAGTGAAGGTAAGGAAAGAATAGACTGGTTGAAATTCGCTTATCCGTCCGATAGCTCGAAACTTGAAACAAACAGAACGAGTATTTCGACGGAGCAAAAGGCCTCTATATTGAATGACGTTGAGACCGTAAGAAATTTGTTCTGGAACGAAGTGGTTTCCGATTACAATGCTGCGGTTATTGGACTTGACGGATATATCGAGCAAAATAAGACAAATGACGAGAATGACGCTACAGAGCTCGGCTTTACCGAGGTTTGGGAAGTGTTCCTCTATGAAGCCGGCTTTATTACGGCGGATATCGATCCCAGAACAGGTAAGATAAAGCTCACCGAGTCGGATACCGAAGGACTTATCGGCAAGGACGGTAAGCCGCTCGGCAAAGGCGTAAAGCGTATCGA
Source organism: uncultured Clostridia bacterium (assembly GCA_947627075.1). Taxonomy (GTDB): domain Bacteria; phylum Bacillota; class Clostridia; order Christensenellales; family Pumilibacteraceae; genus CAG-552. Next base: position 3,149 of record CANQUR010000007.1, on the reverse strand, counting down.
CTATAAGCAATATGCAAATTATTGGCATGACAGGGATTCACTTATCAAGATAGTCTTCAATGCAAAGATGGGTATCTATGATACATTGAACGATCCCGACGCGTACGGCAACTATAATTACGATTCCAACAATTGCGTAAAAGGTGAAAACGGTCAGCCCGATTCTCCGAAGGATGGGTATGGACCTAAGACCGATATGCTTACCGAAAACGACAAATTCCAAAACGGCTCGGACAATGCATACGGTAGCAACCTCGTAGGCACAAACAATTATGAGGACCTTATGTGGGAGTCTCAACCGCTCAAGATGTATCTTGCAACTGTATTGGATTGGTATGGAACGGGTTCCGACGCGAGAGATCAATTCGTAGGTGAGGCACGCTCGAAGTTCTTTGCAAATTCCGATATGCCTGTTCCCACTATCCCCGGCGTAAAGATACTCAAGCTTGAAAACGGCGACGAATTCAAGGGCGAAATGGGCACAGCCAAAATTACGGAAGATCAATATATATTGCAGATCGAGATCGAAAAGGTAGACCCGCAGGCTATATACAACTTCGGTTTCGTGGTAGCGCCCATGCACTACTATTCCAATGCAAACAATGCTTCCGACGGAAGCTTTGGTGCAAAGGATGACTATCGTTCCTTCAACTATCCTATTTACGACGCAGTAAAGGACGACCAAGGCTTCTATAGCGCAAGCGCAGAGCCCGTAGCAAGCGATAGCAACTATCAAGGCGGACAATGGACGGAGAATTCAAAGGTTTCCGTTGGACGTCCGTTTGCGAACCTCGATTATTTCACAAAGGTACTCAAGTCCAGCAACATACTTTCGGTACCCGTAGGCGCCGGAATGTATAAGGTCGCAGCTTACAATATTTTCGATGAAAATTATGCGCCCGAGGATCGTCCCACGTTCAGTGAGTTCTTCAACGCAAACGTTGCATATTATGTACGCAACCCCTACTTCTATACGACTTCCGGTGAAGGCAAATCCGAATCCGAGAGCTCGATAAGCAACTGCAAAATAAAGTATATCCGTTATCAGATAATAGCTACTTCGCAGCTTTTGAGCGCGATAATAAAGGGCGATATCGACTACGGTGATCCTACCGCAAGTATCGAAAATATGAAACGTCTTAACGGTGAAGGTAAGGATAAGGGTATAACTTATATAGATGTACCTAACAACGGTTATGGTTATATCGGTATCAATCCCAAATACGTACCCGATCACGAGATCAGACAGGCTATAATGTATTCGATGAATCTTGACTACATCATCGACTATTATGGCGCTATGGCTCAAAAACTCTATCGTCCCGTTTCCATCGAGTCTTGGGCTTCTCCTCAAAGAAGAGGTAACCCGCATTACGGCGAAGTAGACGAACCGTATTATGCATACAAGGATGACAACACTACAGGCGCATTGATAGATTCTCTTGTTCAGAGCGCCGGCTATAAAGGCAATCCGGGATCGGCATACACCAAGTCGTCTCCGACAGGTCAGCGCAAGCTCGAATACACATTTACCATCTCCGGCGCTACCACCGATCACCCGGCATACAAGATGATGCAGGAGTCGGCAAATCTCCTTAATGAACATGGATTTAACGTAAAGGTCGTTACCGATAACCTTGCACTCAGTAAGCTTGCCGCAGGTGAACTTGCTGTATGGGCTGCAGCTTGGGGCTCCGGTATTGATCCCGATATGTATCAGCTTTATCACATGGATAGTACCGCTTCCAGCACAAGAAACTGGGGTTATCCCGAGATCCTTGCGGCTGCAAACAATTACAGCTATGAATATGACATCATTGAAAGGCTCAGCGATCTTATAATGGAAGGCAGAACCACTTTCGACAGGACAGATCGTGCAAATACTTACTTTGATGCATACAATCTCGTAATGCAACTCGCAGTGGAATTCCCCGCTTATCAAAGATCTAATATTTACGCTTATAACAGCAATAAGATAAACAGTAATACATTCTTGAAGAAAGATGAAATATCCTCGTACAGAGGACCCTTGTCGAGATTCTGGGAAGTAGAGTTATATTAAAAATTCATTCCGTGCTATGAGGGCTCCCTCATAGCACGGTAAACGGAGAAATATGGTAAAATATATTATAAAAAGATTACTGTTGTCGATCCTTATAGTGGTCGGTGTGACGCTTATAATCTATTTGCTTATTCGCTTTATGCCGCTCAACTATTTCGACACCAAGTATGCCGCTCAACTCAGCCAGGGCACCATGACGCAGGAGCAGGTAGATAACTTCAAGCGGTTAAGTCACGTTTTGGTTGAATATAACGTCTATGCCGATAGGTTCGGCCTCAGCTATATCGAAGGCTATTGGGATTGGCTGATAAATGCCTTGCAAGGCAACTTCGGCGAGTCCTTTAAGTATCAAGATACCGTCATGAACGTTATCAAAAACAATATGTGGACTTCGTTCGGCATAGCCATTGCAGCTACCGTATTGCAATTCGCGATCGCGATACCTCTCGGTATCACCGCGGCTACTCACCAATACGGAGCGTTCGACTATATCGCTACCGTGCTTGTCATAATGGGTATATCCCTTCCGACATTCTTCTTCGGACTTTTGGTTTTGTGGCTCTTTGCCGAAAAGCTGAACTGGTTCCCGATAAGCGGTATGGTAAGCGCAAACAAAAACTATATGGGATTTGCGAGAGTGCTCGATATCGTCCATCACATGATATTGCCCGTGCTTACGCTCGTAATATTGTCGATAGGCGGACTCATGCGTTATACTCGTACCAATATGCTTGAAGTCTTGAATGCCGACTATATTCGTACGGCGCGTGCAAAGGGCTGCTCGGAGCATACGGTCATTTATCGTCATGCGTTCCGAAATACCTTGATCCCCGTCGTTACCATGCTTGCGGGTATCCTTCCGTCGCTCTTCGGCGGCGCGATGATAACCGAGCAAGTGTTCGGACTCCCCGGAATAGGCGGCAAGGCATATGACGCACTCAAAGAAGGCGACATTCCGTTCGTCATGGGCTATAATGCATTTCTTGCGGTGTTGAGCGTGCTCGGTACACTGCTTTCGGACCTTATGTACGCGGTCGTAGACCCGCGCGTCAAGATAACCAAGTAAGGAGGATAGTATGGAAGAAGA
>CANQUR010000006.1 GCA_947627075.1 uncultured Clostridia bacterium | reverse complement strand
GGAGATACGCTCGCCGGTATAATAGCCGCATATTCTTGTCGCGCCAATACGCTTGATGCAACCGCTTGCGCTTGTCATTATTTCGGTAAATGCGGAGAGAAGGCAGCAATGCTTAAGGGTGAAAACGCTGTAATTGCTTCGGATATAATCGATTGCTTATAATAAACGCTACTTATGTCTGACATAATTAACAAATTAATTTTTTTCGGACCGTAAGTCGGCTCAATATTGATGAAAAATTAAAGGAGGAATTGAACAATGTTGGGAGTTATTTGCGCCATGGAAATTGAGGCGAAGGGTTTGATTTCGCTCATGGAGGAAAAAAGCGAAAAAAATATAATAGGCTATAAATTTACGCGAGGAAGGATAAACGGTAACACAGTAGTTGTTGCTCTATCGGGAATTGGAAAGGGTTATGCGGCAGCCGTGACGGCGCTGCTTATAAGTCACTTCGATGTGACGGAAGTTATCAATCTCGGCGTTTGCGGCGGGAACATAGGCACGGGCAAATCCATTGTTGCCGACAGCGTAGTTCAATACGATTTCGACACTACGGCGGTCGGAGATGAACTCGGACAGCTTGACGGCTTTGACAGCCCGTACATAAGATGCTCGGAGATGAAGAGTCGTATTCGCGGAGATATCCGAGGAGTCATAGCTTCGGGAGACAAATTTATTTCCAAAGCAGATGAGGCTCGCAGGCTCGCTTCACAATTCGGAGCAGTGGGTTTCGATATGGAATCGGGAGCGGTTGCGCAAATTTGCTCCAAAGCAAAAGTGGATTTTGCCATAGTTCGCATAGTGAGTGACGGCGGTAATGCAGACGAATATGAATCGTTCAAGGTCGAAGCGGCAAAAAAAGGAGTAAAAACGATAATCGATTATCTTAATTGCCGATAAGACCGTTGACAATATTTCGGTATGTATGATAAAATAATATCACTATGGATTATAAAGATTTAGCATTGAAAATGCATAAAGAATGGCATGGCAAGATCGAAGTGGTCTCCCGTGCTCCGTTGAACACAAAGGATGACCTTTCGACCGCATATACGCCGGGAGTTGCACAACCGTGCCTTGAGATCGCAGCCGATCCCGAAAAAGCTTATACTTACACTCGCAAGGGAAATCTCGTTGCCGTTATTTCGGACGGTAGCGCAGTGCTTGGACTTGGCAATATTGGCGGTTTGGCAGGAATGCCCGTCATGGAAGGAAAGAGCATTCTGTTTAAGCGCTTCGGAGGAGTCGATGCTTTTCCGATATGTCTTGATACTCAAGACACCGATGAAATAATCAAGACGATAATAAATATTGCGCCGTGCTTTGGCGGCATCAATCTTGAAGATATTTCCGCCCCCCGATGTTTCGAGATAGAACGCGCTCTTATCGAAAAGCTCGATATTCCCGTTTTTCATGACGATCAGCATGGTACGGCAATAGTGGTACTTGCCGCTATCATCAATTCTTTGAAGCTTGCGGGCAAAAAGTTAGAGGATATAAGCGTTTGTATTTCGGGTGCCGGAGCCGCGGGCAGTGCTATTTGTCGCTTGCTTTTAAGCGTAGGAGTGAAGGATATCATCATATGCGGCAGTAAAGGTGCTGTTTATGACGGAATGGAAGGCATGGACAGTAATAAACAAGAATTATCCAAGTTAACAAACAAGAGAAAGATCAAGGGACCTTTGTCCGAGGCGATAAAAGGTGCCGATGTCTTTATCGGCGTCTCCAAAGGAGGTATCGTCACGGGAGAAATGATAGAATCCATGGCTGCAAACAGCATAGTTTTCGCTATGGCTAATCCGGTTCCGGAGATTTTCCCCGAAGAAGCGAAAAAGCACGGTGCTTTGGTAGTGGGAACGGGTAGGAGCGATTATCCCAATCAAGTCAACAATGTACTTGCATTTCCGGGCATATTCAGAGGCGCACTCGATATTCGCGCAAAACGCATAACCGAAAAGATGAAGATCGGCGCGGCATACGCGCTTGCCGGATTGGTTTCCGACAGTGAGCTTAACGTTGATTATGTATTGCCGAAAGCTTTTGACGAGAGAGTTGCACCGGCTATAGCGAAGAGTATAATGCAATGCAGTGAAGATCGTTAAGAATAATATTTGACCATAATCCCAAGGATCTCGTTTGAAGCAATTCCCTCTATGGCGCCAAGACCGCCGTACGAGGGTTTTTTGTTATCCGTCATTTTCAGGATATCAAGAAGTTGTTCGTTGTTTTTATCTTTTGGAAGGAGCGCTTCTATGGCTTTGTTTTTATCTCCGCTTTTTATGGCAGATAAGACCTTGAGCATTTCTTTGTTCGAGGTATTGCCTTTAAGAAGGAGCGGCAATAATGCGTCTATATTCATTTTACATCTCCGTATTTATTTTTACACTAAATATTATATTCGTGCATAAAAATTATAGTAACACCTTTTGGGAGGTATCAATGAAAGAGTTGAAAAATTTTTCCGCACAATGCTCGAAAAACGATATGACCGATAGTGAGCTACTTGACAGCGTAGTAGGTAAGTATAAAAATAAAAACGAGGAAGAACTTGTAGAAGAACTCGACAGAGCCGTAAAAAAGGCAAAAGAAGACGGCTCTTACAACGAAGAGTCGCTTGAAGAATTTTATGAACTTGTTTCGCCGCATCTTGATGACGCGCAACGCAAAAGATTGCAAAGTTTGATAACGCTTATAAGGAGCGAGTGACATCAGATCTCAAATGTCTTAAGTCCGCCTTTTACGATTTTACAAACCAGATCTTTATTTTCATAGATCTCACCGTCGAGCTGTATGGGTCTGCCGTCAAGCGGATGGATCGAGACCTCCGTGCATTGGATAGATTCGGTTATAGGCAAGGAAAGATGTTTTCCTCTCAAGAATTTGAAAAGGGCGGGCCAAATACTTCCTTTCGGCATTTGTATGATGATAAGATCCATAAGACCATCGTCAAAGACAGATTTCGGTGAAAGTTTCAGCCCTCCTCCGAACTGCGAGCCGTTACATATCCCGACCATTACGGCGCTGTATCTTTTTATACTTTCGCCCATTGTGACCTCGATGTCGTACGGTTTGAAATGCCTTACGCAATAGAGTAGGCTGTTTAGGTATGTGATTTTACCTTGCCTGCCGGCGACTCGCTTCAGTACGTCTATATCAAGTCCTGTGCCGCCTATATTGAGACATCGATCGTCACCGACTTGGATATAGTCGATGAATCTTGTTTTTCCGTTCAATATCGATTTGAGCGCCTTTATCGGTTCTAAAGGGATACCAATGCCGTGAGCAAAATCGTTGCCTCTGCCGCTCGGAATAAAGCCGAGGAAAGTTTTTTCAAAAGAACTTATGCCGCAAAGTACCTCATGGAAAGTTCCGTCGCCGCCAACCGCAACTATAGTGTCGGCGCCGTTTGAGCATAGTCCCGAAGCAATGGCTTGGGCGTGTCCCTGTGCGTTTGTTATATGTACTGTATATTCTATTTTGTTCTTGTCGCAGTATTCGGTAACCTTTTTCAAGTTTTTGTTTCCGAGTCCTTTGCCGCTACGAATATTGGCAATGAAATTCAGCATATGATCTCCTAAATGAAATATACGTATATTTTAGCACAAAATGACAAAAAATATCAAATAATTGTTGCTAAAAAATCGCTTTTGATGCTAAAATATCGTTAAGGAGATTTTGATTTTGAAAAATACGATAGAGATCCCGCCACTGTTAGGTCAAATCGCGGAAGCGGCTGCGTGCCCGATATATATAGTCGGAGGCTATATTCGAAACAGCTTGTTGGATATGCCGAAAAGCGATATAGATATTTGCGGACCTTTTCTTTTCGAAAACTTGGGCATTGATGGCAAGATCGCCGGTCTTAAGATCGTGCCCGTCAATCGTAGGCTTGGGACCGCCTTAATAACGAATGGGATCGAAAGCTATGAGTATACGCCTTTCAGAAGCGAAAGCTATGGGGACGGAGGTGCGCATAAGCCGCAGACGGTTACGTTTGACGCGACAATAGAAGAGGACGCTCGACGACGTGACTTCACGGCAGGTTCGGTCTACTATGACATATTAAGCGGGGAATTTTTTGATCCTTACAATGGGTTGAACGATATCTACGGACGTGTGCTTCGTTCCGCAGATCCCGAATATACATTGAATGACGACGGATTGAGGCTTATGCGTTTGGCGCGAATTGCTTCCGAGACGGGATTTACCATCGAAAAAGATACATTTAACGCAGCAATAAAATGTCGCAACAGATTAAAGGATATTTCTCCCGAGCGCAAGAGACAAGAACTCGACAAGATCCTTTCGGCGGATACAAAATACGGAATAAAGGACGCTCAATACAGAGGAGTCGAGCTATTGAAAGAACTTAAGCTTTGGGAATTTATCATAAAAGAAGTAAACGATATGGACGGAATGGCGCAAAATCCGCTATATCACAAATATGACTGTTTGGAACATAGCCTTATGGCGGTCAAATATGCGACGCCACGTATAAGGCTTGCGGCGCTTTTACATGACATAGGTAAGCCGGTATGCTTCAAGGCTAACGGCAATACGTATGCTCACGCAGAAGTCGGCGCAAATATGGTCAAAAGTATACTCGGGCAAGAAGGCTTGAAATATCCCAATTCAGTAGTCGATAAAGTCTCACAGCTCGTGGCGCTTCATATGTACGACATGAGCGGTAAGACCAAAACCAACAAATTAAAGATCTTTTTGGCACAGCATTTCGATTTGATCCCCGAGCTTGTGGAACTTATTGAAGCTGACGGGAGAGCTACGGGCGTAAGAGAAGTCGTTCCGCCACATCGTTTTACGGTTTTGTATAACGAATTGAAGGAAAGCGGAGCGCCTATAGGAGTGGGAGATCTGGCGTTGAACGGAGCGGAAGTAGCGGCTGCCGGATTCAAAGGAAAGCAGATCTCGGACGTCCTTTATGAGCTTTGGCGTGACTGTGTAATAAATCCGTCCCTAAATACGTCTGACATACTTAAGGAAAAAATTGCAAGACGTAAAAAGAAATATAAGGTATAATAAAAAATTGTATAACGCACCATAAATATATGGGTAAGAGGTACATAATATTATTTTCCGTTCTTCTTGTCGCTATTTTACATTTGCAACTTTTTTCGGCGAATGCGCAAGCGACTGTAAACATAGAATTAAACTATGGCGATAAGAAGTTTACATACAGGGACAGTTATATAGAGCCGAGCAACCATGTCGTAGCGGAAGAAATTTACGAAAGGCGAATAAATGCTCCATACGAAGAAAAGATAGAGCTTATATCCGATAAATTAAAATACGGAGCGACCTACAAAACCGCTTTGCTCATATGCTTTCCTTTATTGGAAGCGACTGTAGACAGAGCGATAAGTGTTATTAACGCCGATCCTATTGACAGCAAGATCGATTTCGATCCTTCGGTGCGTCCTATGTTTACCATAACTCGAGAGAGAGTGGGCACTAAAGTTTTAGAGGACCGCCTGTATATGGATATATATTTCGCGCTTATGAGCGCGCCTTCGATAAAGGTAAAAATTCCGGTAGAGCATCCGACTCCCAAGGTCACGATCAACGATAATATACCATTGACAAATCTGCGAGCAAAATACTCGACGGATTTTTCTTCGAGTACGGAAGATCGTAAGCATAACATTTCGCTTGCGCTTTCAAAGTTGAATGGCAAGGTTATCATGGGCGGCGAAACCTTGAGTTTTAACGATACGGTAGGCAAGCGCACGGCAAAGAACGGATTCAAAGAGGCAAAGATTATTAAGGGCGGCAAATATGTGCCGGGTGTTGGCGGCGGAGTGTGTCAAGTTTCAACGACGCTTTATAATGCCGCGCTTATGAGCGATCTTAAAATATCCGCCGTAAACAGACATTCGCTCCAAAGTAGTTATGAATTGCCGAGTTTCGACGCTATGGTCAATTCCGGATCGAGCGATCTCAAAATATTAAATCAAGGTGAGAAGCCTGTTTTTGTCAAAGCGTACGACGATGGACAGCGGGCATACGTGGAAATTTACGGTAGTAAGCTTCCATATAAGATCAAACGAAAGAGCGAAGTCACTTTTACGGGTGAAACTCCGGGATACGATGAGGTGGTGGATTTGAAATTCGAGCACTTTGATGAGGGTACGGAGTCAGGTGCGCGTAAGATAATATCATATTCTCATCCCGAGGTACACAGCAACGGCTATTTGCTTTATTACGATCTTTATGGCAATTTGCTTGAAAAAAAACTTATCAGAAGCGATGTTTACGGTTCCGTAAAAGGATTGATCGCAATAGCACCTTAAATAACAAGATTCGTTACGAATTTTTCGACATAATTTTTCTTTGAAGGGGCAAAAATTCATTTGTCTTTTTTTACCTTTATATAATTCCCGATTGACAAATTTAATTATATATAGTATAATAACTAATACTTTGATATCGTGGAGGCTAATATGCTGATTTCTGCCGGATGGTATGGCGGTTTGATAGGAGGCGGAATGGTGTTATGCATCATTTTGGCTTTCTTTATGGCAAAGCGCAGAGGGTATGATTCCGATAACGTTTTCGATGTCGCTCTTGTATGTATTCCGCTTGCCATAATTGGCGCGAGATTATATTATGTTTTCAATGATATGGCGCATAACGGCACCCACTGGGATTTCTTAAAGATCATAGGTTTTCAAAACGGGCACTTTGTAGGCTTTGCCGGACTCGCGATATATGGCGGATTGCTCGGCGGATTTGTGGGCGCAGTAATAGTCAGATTTTTAATAAATAAACGTAAAGCGCCGGAAAAGCAGATGACTTTGATACAAATGGCGGATCTCTATTTTTGCCTTATCATACTCGGTCAGGCGATAGGCAGGTGGGGCAACTACGCCAATCAGGAAGCATACGGTCAGCTTATAACCGATCCCGCTTGGCAATGGTTCCCGTTCGCCGTACAGATAGACGCCGCGCACGGAATATACGGCGCGGGCTACTACAACGCGTGCTTTTTCTACGAATCCATGTGGAACCTCATAGGATTCGGACTTTTGCAATGGTTTTATAACGGAAAGCGAAAAAGTTTCGACGGCTTTTATTTTGCTTTCTATTGCGTCTGGTATGGTTTTATAAGGTTTTGGGTGGAGGGACTGCGAAGCGACAGCATGTGGTTCGGACCTATCAAGGCGAATCAACTCATAAGCGCGTTGATCTTTATCGCAGGCATAGCCATAATAGTCAGCCATATAGTTATGGCAAAACGAGCGGGTAAAAAGCCATTGTTGTTTGTCGATGAGAATAAGTTGAGTATGGATTATTACGGTTATGAAAAAACCTTTATGTATAAAAAAACGACGTTTACTCAAAGCGACGTTAATCAAGATGATGAAGCAAACGTCGCCGATAAATCGGACAATAATTTTGATGCGGAGCAGTAATGAAACAACCTGTAAATGAACGTAAAATACATATTACGGAGTTGATAGTCGCCTCGATCGTTTTGGCTATAGGAATATTTTTGACGCTTACCTCGTTGGATCTATTTCCGTTTATGATTGAAGATTGTTGGTTGATAACGACATATGCCGGAATATTCGTTGTCTCGCTCGTGGTCATGCTTATGCAAAAAAACGCGATAGGTTGCGGAGCGACATTTGCAATGCTATCGCTTTTGATCGCACAAATTTTTGTCTTGAATGGCTTGTCGTTCAGACAGATCTATCCGCTGTATGTCTTGGCTTTGCCGTTGGGTGTTTTGAGCGCGATGTGCTTTATAAAAAGGAGAGGCGCAATTTTCGGAGTCGCGGCAGCTTTTGTAGGCATGAGCTTATTATTGTTGATAGAAAGTTTTTCGATTTTATCTATAAAGGCGGTTTTGCCCATTATCGTTGCTTATTTCGGAATATTGGGCATAATATACAGTTATTTCAAATTAAAACACAGTAGGGAGAACAAATGATGGATCGTAATCTTACTCTTATGACCGACTTATACCAACTTACTATGATGAACGGTTATTATCTTGACGGAACATACAAAAACGAAGCCGTATTCGATATGTTTTTCAGATATAAACCTGAATTGAACTATGCGATATTTGCCGGACTCGAACAAGCTATCGATTACATAAAAAATTTGAAGTTTACCGAAGACGATATATCTTATCTTGACGGATTGAACATTTTCGATAAAGGCTTTTTGGATTATTTGAGAAATTTCAAATTCACAGGCGACATATATTCTGCGGTGGAGGGCGAAGTTGTCTTTCCGTCGGAGCCGATACTCATAGTCAAGGCGCCTTTGATAGAGGCTCAATTGATAGAAACGGCATTGCTTACAATTATAGGGCACCAGACGCTTATTGCTACAAAAGCCTCGAGAATTGTTGAGGCGGCTCATGGCAAAACCGTCGTGGAGTTCGGCTTGCGTAGAGCTCAAGGCCCCGATTCGGGAATATATGGTTCTCGTGCAAGCATAATTGGCGGATGCATGGGCACAAGCAACGTACTTGCCGCAAAGGAATTCGGCATACCCGTGAAGGGCACTCATGCTCATAGTTGGGTAATGAGCTTCAGGACGGAACTCGAAGCTTTTGAAAAATTTGCGGAGCTTTTTCCGGATAATTGTCTGCTTTTGGTGGATACATATGATACTTTGAAAAGCGGAATACCCAATGCGATCAAGGTATTCAAGGAGTTGCGTGCAAAAGGGCACAAGCCTGTCGGTATAAGACTTGACAGCGGAGATTTGGCATATTTAAGCAAAAGAGCGCGTGAAATGCTCGACGCCGAGGGCTTTAACGATGCGATAATTTTCGCGAGTGGAGATATAGATGAAGATGTGCTTACTGCTCTCAAACTTCAAGACGCAAAAATTGATGTGTATGGAGTGGGAACAAAGCTTATTACAAGCGAAAGGACGCCTTCTCTCGGCGGAGTGTACAAGCTTTCGCGCATAGAGATCGACGGAGAAAAATACGACAAAATGAAGATAAGTTCTTCGCTTGAAAAGATCACCAATCCGGGATTCAAAAAAGTTTTGCGTCTTTATGACAAAAAGACGGGTATGGCGGTGTCGGACGTTATAGCGCTTAAAGATGAAGATCTGCCAAAGCCTATAACCTTAAGGCATGAAACAGATATTTGGAAAAAATTTACGCTCGGCGATTATGATGTTCGAGAAATTTTGGCGGATATTTTTATAGACGGCAAATGTGTCTATAGTTCGCCCACGTTGTTTGAAATGGCAGATTACGCCAAAAAAGAAAAGGAAAAGCTGTGGGAAGAATACAAAAGATTGCTTAATCCCAACATTTACAGAGTAAATATAAGCAAGGGCGTTTATGACATAAAGCAAAAATTCTTGGTCGGAGTTCAAAAATGAGTTTTGATATTAAAAGAAAAGGATATTGTAAAGAGCAAGTGGATGAGTACATAAAAGGACTCAAGGCTTCGGCAGCGCAAAAAGATGAGCGCATAGCCGAGCTCAATACTCAAGTTGCGGCGCTTAAAGAAGAACTTGGTAAGCTCGAAGGCAAACGCGAACTTATCATCAAGGCGATTTATTCCGCAATATCCAAGGCGGAGCAGATTGAGCAACTCGCAAAGACGAAGTATGATGCCGAAATGGCAAGATTAAAGGCTTTCCACGAAAAGTGGACGGCATATTACGACAAATTGCTTGAAAAATATCCGCTTGACGACGATATGATCGCGGTCGGCAAATTCAACAAAGAGATGAATGAAACGCTCGGTGGCCCGCAAAAACAATTGGAATCGGAGGATGCGAGACTGAAAAGTAAAAAGCTCGGAAGCGTGCAAATATCTTCGGAAGAGGAACCGTTTGATCCTGTCAAAAGCATAAAAGAGTATCTTGACGGTTCGCCGAATTCCACGGCGGCAACGAGATCGAGAAAAAATTCCAAGGCTTACAAAACCGGTATCGCCGTGATGGATCCCGCACTTGCCGGAAAGTCCGAAAGCGGTTTTAATTTTGAAGAAGCGCTGAATCCGACGGATGATCTGAAAGATATTATGAAGGATCTCGGTTTGCTTAATGACGATTGATCGATACGATAAAGATAATTAAATGGAGGCACATATGAAAAGGAATAGATTTTTTATCGTAATTTTGATGGCTTTTATTGCCGTTGTTGCTTTGACCGCTTGCGACCATTTGCAACATAATTATACATGGAAATATAATGATGAATATCATTACAAAGAATGTAGCTGCGGCGAAAGAACAAACAGAGAAAAACATAGATATAACAATTATGATTATGACGACACGTATCATTGGGCAATATGTGTTTGCGGTAAGACGCAGTCGCGAGAAAAACACGAATTTTCTATACCGGTATATGACGAAGGCTATCATTGGCGCGAATGCTCTTGCGGATTGCGCATAGATCTTGAGCAACACAATATTTCTACCCAATTTTCGGCAGATCGCACTCGCCATTGGCATAGTTGCGAATGCGGCTATATAACAGACGAAAGCGAACATGTTATGGAGGAAGAAATTATAAAAGAACCTTCCTGTACCGAAGAGGGCTCTTGTAAATATACTTGCGCTGTTTGCAATAACGTATACTATGACGCAATAGAAAAGCTTCCGCATGTTTATGGCGTAAATGTAACGCAATGCAAAATTTGTTCGCAGCCTCGACCTAAATATGTTATTGAAGATCAATATATTTATTTTGGCGAATATCCGCAAACAAGAGTCACGGATACTGCTCTTATCGACAAACTCAATTCGTTAGAAGGGGAGTTGCCTAATGTCGATGACGAAGGTTCTTGGCATGATTACGGATATTATATAAAAGACAATGTTCAAAGTTATATGTGGTATAAGGATGTAGAGTATTCATATTCGAGATACCGTGCCGTCTATTTTACTCAATACAGACCATCAAATACAAATTACGAATCCGGCACGGAAAACTCTTATCAAGATGATAACGGATATTTTATCAACAATGTTTATTGGTTCAAATATGAGCCTGTAAAGTGGAGAATATTGACGCGAGACAACGATAAGGCATTGATTATGTGTGACATAATCATAGACACTCAAGCATTTCAAAGCAATTATTATATAGACGGATACATTTATTATACGGGCTCTATAGATGACGAACATAGAGTCTATGCCAATAATTATGTACATAGTTCGATAAGGCAGTGGCTCAACGAAAGCTTTTACAATCAAATTTTCGATGAATTCGACAAGGAAAGCGTTTTACGCACCGAGATAGACAACCTTGCCGTAGGCGGCGTGTCCGGATATGATGATGTACCGACCCAAGATAATGTTTTTTTGCTCGGCAATTCCGAATGTATAAAAGAAGAATACGGCTTCAATTTTTTGAGTGGTATCAGTGAATCGCGTCAAATGAAAACCTCGGATTACAGTAAGGCGATGGGCATTTTTACCGAAAGTAAAGACGCTAATCTGATAGGTAACGCTTGGTGGATGACGAGATCGCCCATTCAAATGAGCAGCGCCATTCGCGGAGTAAATCAATACGGCATGTCAAGCGCGGATTATCCAATTATGATGCTTGGCGGCGTCGTTCCCGTTGTGACATTGAATTTATAAGTTCAAAACAGATATGATTGGCGAGATTTTCCTTAAAATTTTATTGTTAAGTAATTACTATGAGCGGAAAACACTTGACTTTGCTTTTTTTATAAGTTATAATACTTATTGAGCCGTATAGAAAGGGTTTTCAAATCGACATATGGCGATACCCGACTAACGGAGACATCAATGAGGAGGTGCTTAATAATGTATGCAGTTTTAGTTACGGGCGGCAAGCAATTCAGAGTAAGCGAAGGCGACGAGATCGAAGTTGAAAAGCTCGATGGTTCGGTAGGCGATAAGGTAGAGCTTAAGTCTATACTTAAGGTAGACGGCGATACGGTTTCCACCGAGGTCGGTTCGATTACTGCCGAAATACTTGCATTCGGTAAAGGTAAAAAGGTTACCGTTTACAAGTATAAGGCGAAGAAGAATTCCCGCAAAAAGCAGGGACACAGACAACCGTTTACTCGTATAAAGATCCTTTCTGTTTAAGCATGACGACTGTAGAAGTTAAAAGGTCGTCGGGACATATCGTATCACTCTCTGCCGACGGACATACCGGTTACGGAGTCGAAGGCGAGGACATCGTGTGCGCGGCATTGAGTAGCATAATACAAACGGCATTGCTCGGACTTATGCAAGTCGCAGGTGTGGACGTAAAGTTTGTCAGACGTGATGAAGAAGGCTATTTGAGTTTCGAACTTTCGAGCCTTGATTATGACGAAAGACACGATGCGGATATGATACTCGACACAATGCTTTGCGGAATAAGCGATTTGTACGAAACGTATTCGGATTTTATCGAGCTTAAACTTTTAGGTTAAGCGTTTATATTTAGGAGGTAAAAAATGTTTATAAATATTCAGCTTTTTGCGCATAAGAAGGGCGGCGGCTCGTCCAAAAACGGTCGTGATTCGGCTGCGCAAAGACTCGGAGTCAAGGCGGGAGACGGACAAAACGTCAATGCCGGCAGTATTTTGGTCAGACAAAGAGGTACAAAATTTCACCCGGGCAACAATGTAGGCAGAGGCAACGACGATACATTGTATGCGCTTGAATCGGGTATAGTCAGATTTGAAGTAAGCAGGAATAGAAAGCAAGTAAGCGTTTATCCTGTTGCTTAATTCGTTTATTAAGGGGGAATATCCCCCTTTTTTTAAGATGAAGTATGTTATTGAAGGCAATATAATAAGAACCGAGGCGCCGCTCGACTTCAAGGCGATACTTACTTGCGGACAAACTTTTCGTTTCATCAAGACGCAAAACGGATATGACGTTTTTTCGGGTGCATATCGTGCGAGCGTCGGGGGAGACAGGATCGTGACCGATGCGCCGAATTATTTTGTGAAATATTTCGATCTCGATACCGACTATGACGAAATAATGGCTTCGTTAAATAGTTTTGACGAGCTCAAAGAATACATAAAGATCGGAAAGGGCATAAGGATATTGAGGCAAGACCTCTTTGAGGTAATCATAAGCTTTATAATATCCGCTAACAATAACATACCCCGTATAAAGGGCATTATCGAGAGGATATGTGCTTTTTGCGGGAGCGACATGGGCGATTATTATGCTTTCCCAACACCGGAGCAACTTGTAAAAGTAGATAAAGAACAATTCAGGATGCTTGGAGCAGGTTTTAGAGATAATTATTTGAGTAAGTCGGCAAGGATATTGTATGAGACCGATTTCTTGAGAAAATTGTCCGAATCCGACACCGAGGATGCGGAAAGATTGCTTTTATCCTTGCCGGGAGTGGGACCGAAAGTAGCGGATTGTATCTTGCTTTTCGGACTGCGAAAATGGGATTGTTTTCCCGTCGATACTTGGATTTTCAAGCAATGTGCAAGTGAAACGCTCGATACGCCGAGCAAAGTCAGAAATCATTATCTTAACAGATATGGCGCGCTCGCTGGCCTTGCGCAACAATATATATTTTACGGCGCGCGAGAAAAATAACGGAAAACACGGGAATCGATTTTAGTTAGTTCCAACGAAAATCGAAATCACGTATTTTTATAAAATTATCAGGAGGGTTATTTTATTTATGGCAAAAGGTAAGGTTGAATTTCGCGAAGCCTACTGCAAAGGCTGCAGCCTATGCGTCAACGCTTGTCCGAAAAAGATTTTGCAGATCTCAAAACGTACTAACGCAAAAGGCTACGAGGTAGCCGAGTGCATTAATATGGACGAGTGTATAGGATGCGCAAGTTGTGCGACAATGTGTCCCGATAGCGTTATCACCGTATATCGCGACTAAAATAAAAGGAGGATTCGTTAATTTATGAAAAAACTTTGGAAAGGTAATGAGGCGATCGCCGAAGCTGCGGTAGCTGCGGGATGCAGATACTTCTTCGGATATCCTATCACGCCTCAAAATGAAATACCCGAATATTTGTCTTGGAGGTTGCCCGAAGTAGGTGGCGCCTTCATACAAGCCGAAAGTGAGGTTTCGGCAATAAATATGCTTTACGGTGCAGCCGGTGCAGGCGCAAGAGCTATGACAAGCTCGTCCAGCCCCGGAATTTCTCTTAAACAAGAAGGAATAAGCTATATCGCAGCGGCAGAGCTTCCGTGCGTTATAGTAAATATGATGCGTTCCGGTCCGGGACTCGGCGGTATTCAGCCGGCACAAGGCGACTACTTTCAGGCGACAAAGGGCGGCGGACACGGCGACTATCATCCTATAGTATTCGCTCCGAGTTCCATACAGGAATTTGTCGATCTTACATACGGCGCATTCGACGTAGCCGATAAATATCGTACTCCCGTTATGATAATAGGCGACGGTATGCTCGGACAAATGATGGAACCTGCGGAAATTCCGCCTATGCGCGACCTTAAAACTCTTCCCGACAAGAACGATTGGGCGGCTTGCGGTCACAGCGACGGCAGACCGAGGATCATCAACTCGCTTCGTATCGAGCCGGACGAGCTTGAAGCGTTCAACGAGCATTTATTCAAAAAATACGAGGAGATTACCAAAAACGAAACAAGGTATGAGGATTATCTTACTTCGGACGCGGAGATCGTGTTCGTAGCATACGGCTCTGTAGCTCGTATTTGCAAAGCGGCGATCGTAGAGCTTCGTGCACAAGGTATCAAGGCGGGACTTATTCGTCCCATAACGTTATATCCGTATCCGACCGAAATTATAGCAAAGCTTGCTAAATGCGATAAGGTCAAGAAGTTCGTTACGGTAGAAATGAGCATGGGACAAATGGTCGAGGACGTTCGCCTTGCCGTAAACGGACTTAAACCCGTAGAGTTCTATGGACGTAGCGGCGGTAACGTTATGATGCCGGGAGATCTCGTTAAGTATGTAAAGGAGGGCAAATAATATGAAAATAGTAGCAGATAAGCCTAAAATGTTGACCGAAACCCCGTTGCATTACTGCCCGGGTTGCACGCACGGCATAGTACATAGATTAGTAGCCGAAGCGCTTGAAGAACTCGGAAAAGTAGACGGCGCAATAGGTGTTGTGCCTGTAGGTTGCTCGGTTTTCGGATATAAATATTTCCGTTGTGACGTGTTCGAAGCGGCTCACGGCAGAGCTCCCGCAGTAGCGAGCGCTATTCGCAGGGTAGTTAATCCCGACAATTTGATTTTCACGTATCAAGGCGACGGTGACCTTGCCTCCATCGGTATGGCGGAAACCGTTCATGCTTGCACCAGAGGCGAGAACATAACCATAATCTTCATTAATAACGGTATATACGGCATGACGGGCGGCCAAATGGCTCCCACCACGATGCCGGGCGAAAAGGCTACGACTTGCATATACGGTCGCGATCCCAAAGTCAACGGCAATCCCATACACATGTGCGAAATGCTTGCTACTCTTACCGGTCCCGCATATATAGAGCGTGTATCGTGCTATGACGTGCCTCATGTAAACAAGGCGAAGGCGGCTATAAAGAAGGCGTTCCAAGTTCAAATGGAAAAGAAAGGGCTTTCCTTTATAGAAGTAGTGGCAAACTGCCCGACAAACTACCACCAGACTCCGCTCGAATCTATGCAGTTTGTTAAGGAGAAGGGTTGCTCGTTCTATCCGCTCGGCGTATTCAAAGATATAACGAAGGAGGACAAATAATATGCAAAAAATTACTATAAGCGGCTTCGGCGGCCAGGGCGTTTTGTCCCTCGGTAAATTTATTTCGTATTCGGCAATTGAGCAAAATCTCAATACCTCGTGGCTTCCTTCTTATGGCCCCGAGATGCGTGGCGGTACGGCTAACTGCTCGGTAATTTACTCGGCAGAGGAGATCGCGGCTCCCGTTATCGACCATCCGGACATTCTTATCGCGTTCAATGAGCCTTCGCTCGACAAATTCGAAGGTAGCGTAAAGAAGGGCGGTATCATCATAACCAACTCCGATATAGTTCACAAAGCAACAACGCGCAAGGACGTTAAGTTCTATCAAATTCCGGTAGATACTTTGGCTGCCGCTATCAATAAACGTGGCGCTAACGTATATATGCTTGGCGTATTGCTTCCCATCTTCAACGGAGATATTTCCGAAGAGGCGGCTATCCATGCGGTAGAACACGTATTCGAAAGCAAGCCGAAGGTAATACCTTCCAATATCGAATGCCTTAAAGCAGGTATCGAATATATGAAGAAGTTGGTCAAATAAAATAAATTAAAATCAATTCACAAAAAAATCGCATTCTCATTTGGGAGTGCGATTTTTTTGTACTGTCGAAAGATAAAATAAAACCAAAAAATTACTTTTCATATCGCGCGGACAAGCGCCGTATAAATATTATATATGGTCAGTGATATAAAAAAAATATTGCCTATAAGAGTACGCAATGCATTGTCCAAATTGGACGAGAATAGGATTTATGAATTGCGCTTGCGGCAATGCGGAGTATCCTTGAATTACGGCGGACGTTTTTTCGGACTTTCGGATTCCGGTTTATGCGGACATGGGATGAAACTCGAGCGGTCCGAAATAGAGGAAGTGTTGTTAAAGGCGTCCGGATATTCCATCTATGCCGTAAACGATCAAATAAAAAACGGATTTCTATCGCTTGCCGGCGGAGTACGAATAGGCGTTTGCGGAGAAGTCAACGATAAAACCATTAAGAATTTCACTTCGCTCAACATAAGGTTTCCTCATGAAATCAAAGGATGCGCGGACGGAGTTATAAAGTACATAAAAAGAGAAAGAGGATGCTTCAATACACTTATTGTGTCTCCTCCGGGTTGTGGAAAAACTACGCTTTTACGCGATCTCATCCGACAAATCTCCGATGGGGAACATAATGTGCTTTTGGCAGACGAACGCTACGAGATCGCTGCATTTCACGACGGTATTTCGCTCGATGTGGGGCAAAGCACCGACGTGATCTCGGGTGCGAGCAAAGCTTTCGCTTTCGAACAGGGTATTCGTTATATGCGTCCCGACGTGCTTGCCGCCGATGAGATCATGTCCGATGATGACGTCGCCGCTATAGTTCGAGCCGTGAACAGCGGAGTTGATATACTTGCTACGATACATGCGCGCGGGCGAGAATATCGGCAAAAAATCGTTCGGGCGGATATTTTTGAAAGGATAATCGTGTTATCCTCTGGCGGCGTCGGAAAAATAGAAGGAATTTATAACGGAGAGTATGAAAAGCTTTGAACGCGATATTTATTTTGGTGCTTTCTTCATTTTGCGGCTTTATGCTCGGACTTGCTTTATCGAAACGCGATCGAGAACGTGAGGCTTATTATCGAGACGCGGCAAAGCTTTGCGCAAAACTCATTGACAATATAAGCTATAAAGCGGACAAAATGGCTGATGTGCTCGATGATATAGAGATATCATCCGATTCTCTCAAAAAAAATTTGGGAGAATACAAGAGTTTTTTGAACGGAGATAAACTGAATGTCAGCGCAAATTGTCTTTCAAAGACCGAAGCGGCACAAATAAGAGAGTTCTTTACCTGTTTGGGAAGAACGGACGGCGATACACAAATTGTCGAACTTAAACGCAATGAGAACGAGTTCAACAGCAAGTACGGCGAGATAAAAACAAAAAACGATAAGCATGGTAATATGTACATAAAGCTCGGATTGCTTTTCGGTCTGCTTGTCGGAATATTACTCATATAGGAAGGTGCTTAATGGGAGTGGAAATAATTTTCAAGATCGCCGCGGTGGGAATAATCACCGCCATAGTATGTCAGATTTTGAAAAAAGCGGACAGAGATGAGATTGCAACCATGGTTTCGCTTGCGGGACTTGTTATAGTGCTTTTGATGGTCGTAGATATGATATCGAAACTATTCGATACGCTCAACGCCATGTTCGGGCTTTACTGATGGATATTTTGAAAATTGCCGCAGTCGGAATTATCACCGCATTTTGTTCTTTGACACTCAAGGAAAACAAGAGTAGCTTGAGCATAGTGGTGGGACTTGCCGGCGGTTGCGTGATTATATTCATGCTTTTGGATTATTTTGCCGACATTTTTATAAACATAACTTCTGTGATCGAACGAGCCGGTATTCAAAGCAATGTCTTAAAAAGCGTTATAAAGATCATAGGAATAGGCTACATTACCGAGTTTTCGGCGGGAATAGTTGAGGACGCGGGCAGTAAATCGGTTGCCGAAAAGATAGTTATGGCAGGCAAGGTCATAATACTTATAGTTTCCATGCCAATGATCAATGCGCTTTTCGACCTTATATCGGAGCTGTTTTAATGAAAAAAATCATTTTACTTTTAATTCTAATGCTTTTGACCATAGGGTTTTCAGCATCGGGAATCGCTTATGCTCAATCTGACGAAAATATTTCCGAAGGAGTCGAGGAAATTATCGATAATCTCGACACAAGCGATATTGACGAGCTTTTAAGCGAATTTGGAAGCGATGAGCTTTCGATTTTCGGCTCTAACAATATAAAGGACAAGCTCATGAGCTTGATCGGAGACGGAGATGGTATAGATTTCGGCAATTTTATAAGTTATTTGATAAGTATTTTTGCGGATAAATTAAAAAATCTTATTCCGTTTATAGTGTCTATTCTCATTATTTGTATCTTATTCAGTTTGATAAACGCTATAAAAGGTAAGTTCGCATCGCAATCTACCGAAACCATTGTACGTTTGGCTTGCGTTTCACTTGTCATGGTAATAGTGTTTGCACAAATAATCAATTTGGTAAACTCATCACGCGAACTGATAAATTTTTTGAAAAGGCAAATGGATTGCTTTTTTCCCGTTTTGCTTACGCTCATGACTGCAATAGGTTCGAGTAAAGCTATTGCCGTGTACCAGCCGGCTATAGTTGTTTTAAGTAGCGCGGTAACAAACATTGTAACCGTGTTTGCACTTCCGACTTTTTTGTTGAGCATAGTTTTTCATGTGGTTGGCAATTTGAGTGACGGAATAAAACTAAAAAGTATGGCGGACTTTTTTTCGGGCGCGATGAAATGGGTATTGGGCACAGTGTTTTTTATTTTTCTCGCGGTGCTGTCTATTCAAGGGGTGACTGCGTCAATATATGACAGTATTTACATAAGAACGACAAAACTTGCCATTAGTAGGTACGTACCTATAATCGGAGGATATTTATCGGAGGGCTACAATCTTGTAATAAGCGGAAGTGTATTGATAAAAAACGGTATAGGATTAAGCGGTATTATTATATTGTTTCTTTCTGTAAGCCCACTCATTGTCCAAATAGTGTTATTCAGTTTGTCTCTAAAGTTGATAGCGGCGATCTGTGAGCCTCTCGGCAGTAAGAGCATTTGTAATATCCTTAACGGTATAAGTAAGAGCGTCTCGTCGCTCATTGCAATAATACTTGGTTTTATATTCCTATATTTTATCTTTTTATTGCTTATCGTTTGCACGGGTAACTTGGTGATATAGATGATTTTATCTTGGATAATGAGTATACTTGCCGTCGTCGCTCTCGGATTTATTGCGGATCTGGTTTTGAGCGGCAAACGGATGGGGAAGTTTGTAAACGCGATTTTTGCCTCGCTCACCATTCTCATAATTGTAGCTCCGTTGCCCAACATAATAAAGAACGGCTTTAACGGAGATAATATCTTGTTTGTTCCGGGAATCGAAGTTGACGACAGCTATATTAATTATGCAAATAAGATGAGAGTTCGTTCGCTCGAACGCGGAGTGGAGGAAGCCTTGAGCAAGGAAGGATATCGTAATATAGAGGTGGAAATAAAAGGCGAGTTTGATGAAGAAATAAAAATCCAAAGTATTTCCTTAAATTTAAGCAATTTGGTTATGGACGATAAAGTTGTGCATATAAATAAGTATGAGGCAATAACACGTTTCGTAAGCGGGTATCTCGATGTGGACAAGGGAGTAGTCGTGATCTATGAATAAGTTTATAGAAAAGCTAAAGGGACTTAAACACAAAGAGATCATTCTCGCCGTGGTTGCCGTCGCGGTAATGCTCATAATATATTTTTCATCTTTTTCTTCACCGCAAACCCAAAAGACAGGCACGACGAATATCGACGATTATTGTAGCGAAATGCAAAATAGGATAGAAAATGCAATTTCCAAAATGGATGGCGTAGGTAAGTCCGAAGTAGTTATAAATTGGTCGTCGGGAGTTGAAATTGTGACTGCACAAAACACTACCGTTAACGGAAATTCAACATCCTCTCAAGTGGTTCAATCATCCGGAGGCCCTGTGGTGCTAAAGGAGATTTATCCTCGTGCGATCGGTGTTTTGATAATATGTGAAGGAGGTAATAATGCGAAAACGAAGATAGATATAATAATGGCAATATCCACATTGATGGACATCACTACGGATAAAGTTTTGGTTTTTGGAATGAGTAAATAATTATGGAGGATTCTCATATGTTAAGTAAAAAGAAAAAGATATTTATTTTGTGCGGAATGCTTGCTCTTTTGATCGTGACCGGTGTATTGAACATTGTGTTGAACGGCAATGCAATAAGCGCAAGCGGCGGTGGAAATAACGGCGGTACAGACGCAAGCTCCATGAGCTTTTTCGATACATATCGAACCGATCGCGCGGAGACAAGAGAGCAAACTATAATGTATCTCGACGCTATAATTAACAATTCTGCGAACGATTCCGAAGCAGTTGAAAAGGCGAAGAACAGCAAGCTTGAATTGACGCAAAATATGGAACTCGAGCTCGTACTCGAAGGTCTTATAAAAGCGCTCGGTTTCGATGATGTCGTGGTCACGAATTCCACCGAGAGCATAAACGTTATAGTAAAAGCAGCCGAACTTACCGAGGAACAGGCAACGCAAATCACCGAGATAATCGTTACCGAAACCGATAAAACGTCATTCGATGTCAGAATTATTCCGGTAGAATAACCAAATCAATTGCATTTTTATTCTTCTTGTGCTAAAATATCCATATAAAGTCAAAGTGGGTATTGTAAATGAAGAATTTGATCAATATTGATTCGGATGGCGATATTGTTTACGGCAATCATGTCTTGCTCTCCATAGTTCAGCTTGCCACGCAAGAGATAAGTGGAGTTGGTTCTATCAGCGGAAAGGGCGTAAAGATCGATGTTGTAGGGGATACTGTGAATGTCAGAGTCGGCATAAATGTTTTATATGGCGTGAGCTGCGCCGACGTTGCCTTTAGGATCCAAAGCAATATTAAACGCAACGTAGAAACAAGCACTACCTATAAAGTAGGTAAGATAGACGTCAATATTTTGGGCGTTGATTTCCACGAAAACAACAGTGAGGCGAATACCCTATAGATTTTCTATAGGGTAATTCGTTTATGGAGATACTATGAGCAGAAGGACCATAAGAGAAAATGTTTTTAAGCTTGTTTACGAAACCGACATTTGCGGTGAAGTCAATGATTTGACTGTAAACGCTTTGACGCAAGATATAAACGAGGACGAAAAAGAATATTTCGATAAAGTATTTTACGGCATAGTCGAAAACAAGCAAAAACTTGAAGAAATAGTAAAAAAATATGCTCGGGCATATGATTTCGACAGATTATATAAAGTCGATAGGGCTTTGCTATATGTCGCGATATTCGAGATACTTTACATGGATGATATTCCGTATAAGGTGTCGGTAAACGAAGCTTTGGAACTTTCGAAAATTTATTCCACCGAAAAGAGCGCGAGTTATATAAACGGAATTTTGGCGTCTGTCATAAAGAATATGGAGGAGCATAAATGAGCGCTCAAATTATTGACGGAAGAAAAATAGCGGCTGAAATAAAAGCGCAAGTAAAAGTGGAAGCGGAAGCTTTTTGGAAGCGCAAAGGTCGCAAAATGGGACTTGCGGTTATTTTGGTAGGAGATGACTTTGCGAGCAAAATTTATGTTCGAAACAAGATAAGCGCTTGCAACGAAAACTGTATTCGATCTTTTTCATATGAGCTTCCGGAGTCGACTACCGAGGAAGAACTTATAGAACTTATACAAAAATTGAACTGCGACGATAATGTTGACGGTATTCTCGTTCAACTTCCGTTGCCCCCGCATATTAGGCAAAACGTCGTACTGTCTCACATTTCCGCGAATAAAGATGCGGACGGCTTTCTTGCCGAAAATGCAGGCAATTTGATGCTTGGCAATCCGTCGCTCAATGCCTGTACTCCTTGCGGGATAATAGAGCTTATTCGCTCTACGGGCGTTAATTTGGATGGCGCCAATGCCGTAGTGATAGGTAGGAGCAACATTGTCGGTAAGCCGATATCCTTGCTTTTGCTCGAAAATCATGCAACGGTGACAATGTGTCATTCGCATACCGCAAATTTTGTGAATTTCTCTCGACATGCCGATATTTTGGTCGTAGCTGTGGGCAAAAAAGGGCTTATTACGGGAGAAATGGTAAAACAAGGTGCCGTCGTTATAGATGTAGGAATGAACCGTAAAGACGGAAAGCTTTTCGGTGACGTCGATTTCGATTCGGTAAGCAAGGTAGCGGGCTATATAACTCCCGTACCGGGCGGCGTAGGTCCCATGACGGTAGCGATGCTTTTGAAAAACATAGTCAAGGCGGCTTTAAGACTTGAATAAAATTCTTTCGGTCTCACAGCTGAATAACTATATAAAAAACGTATTCGACGATGAACTTATACTTCAAAATATTACGGTCGAAGGCGAAATCGGCGAAATAAAATTTTCGGGCGGAAACACATATATCACCTTGAGCGAAGGCGATTGTGTTTTGTTTTGCGTTAAATTCGGTGCAAAAATAGAGTATTCGATAGGTGAAAAGATCCGAGTCACCGGCAGCGTCAGATTTTATCCGCGCGGTTGCAGAACTACATTTGTGGTTACTTATGCTTCGAGCGTCGGAAAGGGCGAGCAACTTGTAAAGTTGAACGAATTGAAAGATAAATTGAGCAAGGAGGGCATATTCGATAATGCCAAATCTCTGCCGCCGTTTATAAAAAAAATAGCGCTTGTGACTAGCACGGAGGGTGCTGTAAGGCATGATTTTACAGAGGTGCTTGAGCGCAACGGATGTTCTTATCTCGACGTGGATATTTACGGGGTGAAGGTACAAGGAACAGACGCTCCTCAAAGCATATCAAAAGCACTCATGCTTTTAAGTGATAAGAATTATGATGTAGCGGTGGTGGCGCGTGGCGGCGGCTCCGAACAGGATCTCGGTTGCTTTAATTCCGAATCGGTAGCTCGAAATGTCTTTGCGTGTCCGTTGCCGATAATTTCGGCAATAGGGCATGAAGTAAATTACACCTTGTGTGATTTTGCCGCTTCTATTCGTGCCGGAACGCCGAGCATAGCGGCAGAACTGATAGTTCGAAACAACGAGGCTTTTCTTTCTTGCTTTTACAATTGCCTTATGAGAATGAGGTCGTGTTCGGAAAATTTGTTGGGCGCGCGTGCCAATCTTATTATGACGTTATCGTCTGCTCTTGCTCTCGGCTGTGAACGAAAAGCGTCCGAAATAAAGGCAAAGATAATGGACAGCTTAAAAAATTTGTATTTTTGTAACCTTGATTCGGTAAGCGATGCTCAACATAAAATAGTTAAGGAACTTGATACGATACGTTCGAAAACCGAAAAAATATTTGACGATAAAGAACGCGAGCTGAAGTATGCGACGGCTATTTTGGACAAATCAAGTCCATTGAAAATTCTTTCGGACGGCTATGCGAAGGTAATGAAGAGCGGTTTTCCCGTTAAAGGTATAGGCGATATAGATGTAGGAGATAAACTCAAAATAGTTATGAGCGGCGGTGTTTTGGGTGTAACGGTAAACGAAAAGGAGTAAAAAATGGATATAGAAGCAAAACTTAAGGAATTGGAAGCAATGACGGCAAAATTGGAAAGCGGCGTTTCGCTTGAAGAAGGGATAAAGCTTTTCGAAGAAGGTCTTAATATAACCAAAGATTGCATGGCGCAACTAAAAGAATACAAGGGTAAATTAAACGAGATAAAGTCGGATATGGACGCGCTTTTGAATGAATAAGCAGGTTATAGAAAAGTGGATAGCCGATGCAATTGATAAAGCGAGCTTTGATGAGCCGCTTCTTTCGGCAGTGAAATATGTCTTTTCCACCGGCGGAAAGCGTTTGAGACCGTTGATGTTTTTGGAAGCATACGCTCTCGGTGGCAACGAGCCAAATGAAGCGGTAATGAATTTTGCGGTCGCGATCGAATGTTTGCATCAATACACGCTTATTCACGACGATTTGCCGTGTATGGATGACGACGAACTCCGCCGAGGTAAACCTACATGCCACAAGAAATTCGGCGAGGCGATTGCGTTGCTTACAGGCGACGCATTGATGAATTTGGCATTTACTTTAATGCTTAATGCGGCAAAAAATCATCCGAAAGCGGCGGAGGCGGCCTACGAGTTTTCATTATTAAGCGGCGGCTCGGGCGTGATAGGCGGGCAAGCAAGGGAGTTGTGTGCGCAGGATTTTAAGTCGGAGATATATGATATTTATCGTAAGAAAACCTGCGATCTAATATGGGCTTCGGTTTTGGCGGGCGGTATAATGGGTGGATTGAATAAAAAATTTCTTGACGGATTAAAGGAATATTGTTTTAACTTCGGTTTGGCATTTCAAATTTATGACGACCTAATGGATCTTGCCGAGAAGGGCAGTGTGCCCGAAAAATCGTATCCATATATATTCGGCACAGAAAAAGCTGTGGAAAAAGTCAAAATATGTACGCAAAAGGCGATAGATGCACTTGCTACGTCAGGTATAAACAGTAAATTTTTTGAGGAATTGGCGCTGAAAGCTGCCGGAAGAAAGGTTTGAAATGGAATATAGTTTAGTAAAAAGCGCAGATTTGAAATCTATGAGCGTTGCCGAATTAAACGATTACGCTACCTTTTTACGTGAAAAAATCATTAACATAACCAAAAAAAACGGCGGTCATCTTGCTTCTAATCTGGGTGCCGTAGAGCTTACAATAGCTCTTCATTATGTGTTCGATATGCCCTTTGACAAAGTCGTTTGGGACGTGGGGCATCAAACCTATGCGCATAAGCTGATTACGGGTAGGAGCGAGCTTATGGAAAATTTGCGTACCGATAGCGGCGCGTCGGGCTTTCCGT
Source organism: uncultured Clostridia bacterium (assembly GCA_947627075.1). Taxonomy (GTDB): domain Bacteria; phylum Bacillota; class Clostridia; order Christensenellales; family Pumilibacteraceae; genus CAG-552. Next base: position 2,987 of record CANQUR010000006.1, on the reverse strand, counting down.
CTAATAAGGAGAGCGAATACGATCCTTTTATAACGGGACATAGCGGCACGTCGCTCTCGATGGCTTTGGGGCTTGCACGCGCGAGAAGCTTAAACGGAACAAACGAGAAAATAGTAGCCGTAGTGGGTGACGGCGCTTTTACAAGCGGAGAAATTTACGAGGCGCTTAACGACCTTGGTGATAGACCTACGCCTATGATAATAGTTCTAAACGACAACAAAATGTCTATCAGTCCAAATGTGGGCGCAATGAGCAAATATTTTAATAAGTTAAGAGTCAACAAGGACTTCGTGGGACTAAAAAGCGATTTCAAAACGGACTTGAATGGATTGCCTTTTGTCGGAAAGCCTTTGGTAAAAGCGTTGACCGGCGTGAAGAATAAGATAAAGCAAGGCATAGTAGGAAATAAATTTTTCGAGCATTTTGGACTTAAATATTACGGACCTTACGACGGGCATATTATATCAGACATAATAAGCGCGTTGGAGCTTGCAAAGGCTTCGGATAAGCCTGTAATAATTCATCTTTTGACTGAAAAGGGTCATGGGTTTAAGGACGCGGAGCTTCATCCGGACGCCTATCACGGTATTTCGCCCGATGGTGAACGAAGTGAAAAATCCATGTCCGAAGTGGCGGGCTCGACGCTTTGCGAACTCGGGGCAAGCGAAAATATAGCCGTTATTACGGCGGCAATGACAGACGGACTTAAATTCAATGAGTTTGCCAAACGTTTCCCGAATAGATTTTTCGATGTGGCTATTGCCGAGCAACATGCCGTATCATTTTGCGCAGGGCTCGCGAAAGGGGGAGTCAGACCGTTTTTCGGCGTATATTCCACCTTTTTGCAACGCGGCTTCGACCAAGTTTTGCATGACGTTTGTCTTAACGATCTTCCTGTTACTTTTCTTATAGATAGAGCAGGGGCTGTTGGCGCAGATGGCATTACTCATCAAGGGATCTTTGATTTGAGCTATTTGTCGCTTATTCCGAATTTGATAATAGCGTCGCCGAAGGATGGAGCGGAACTTAAAGAGCTTATAAAGTTTTCGCTTAAAGTCAATCATCCAATGGCTATAAGATATGCCAAATCTTATGATTCGGAATTTCTCGCGCATGACGAAGTTAAGCTCGGCAAGTGGGAAGTTTTTACTTGCGGAGATTTCCCGGTTACAGTGCTTGCGGTAGGTAGGACAAACGAAATAGCCGTAAAAATAAAGAACGCAAATATAGTCAATGCGCGTTTTATAAAGCCGCTCGATTTCGAATTGCTCGATACTCTTCACGGCACCGTTATAACGCTCGAAGATAATATTTTGCACGGCGGGTTCGGCGAAGCGGTAAAAAATTATTTGTACGGAAAATGCAAAGTAATAACTGTCGGACACAAAAATGAGTTTTGCGATATAAGAAATATCAAAAAGACCTTCATTGATTCCGGACTTACTTGCGAAAATATCCAAAAAATGGTCAATAACGAATTATATTTGCTTGAAAACAAGCAAAAAGTGTAGTATAATTTTTATAGGTGACAATATGGCTATCGGAATTTATACCAACTTATATAAAGATAACGATTTATCGGTCACAAAAGCCGTAATAGAGCTTTTGAATTCGGCGAAAATAGATTTTTGCATATCTCAAAGCCTCAAACAATTTTTTCCGCAGTGTCAAACATATGAAAAAGAAAATTTTGCGTCTCTCGAACTTTTACTTACGGTAGGCGGCGACGGAACTATACTCAACGTAGCCCGTCAATGTATAGAAAATAATGTTCCCATTTTGGGAGTAAATAAAGGCACTCTCGGTTTTATGGCGGAAATAGAGCTCGGCAAGCTCGATGGAATAATAGACGTAATAAAAAACGGCGAGTACAAAATAGATAAAAGGTCGCTTTTGTGCGCCGAATATGCGGGACAAATTTATCTTGCTCTCAACGAAGCAATAGTTTATCGCAGGGATACCAAGATGCTCACGGTAGACGTTAAAATCGAGAATCAGCTTGTTGACAAATATTCTTGCGACGGTTTTATAGTATGTACGCCCACCGGGTCTACGGCATATTCGCTTTCGGCGGGCGGACCTATAATGAGCCCGACTGTAAACGCCATGTGCCTTACGCCTATAAATTCGCACTCGCTTCATACGCGACCGGTGGTGGTAAACGCGGACGAAAAGGTGCAAATATCCGTTTGCCGTGCGTATGAAAATCCCGTTCTTATAGTGGACGGGGTGGAAGTGACCAAAATCAATTTGAACGAAAACCTTTATTTTTATAAATCGGATAAAGCTTTGAGTTTCATCAGGCTTAAAGACAGCAACTTTTATAATAAGCTATTATCAAAACTCAATATTTGGGGACTTACCGAAAATTAGGAGCGAAAATGGAAAGAAACGAAAGGCAAATTAAGATACTCGAACTTATTTCTACAAAGAACATAGAAACACAGGACGAGCTTGCATACGAGCTTAAAAAGCTCAACTACAACGTTACGCAAGCGACTATCTCGCGCGATATCAAGGAACTCGGGCTTGTCAAAACGCGTTACATAGCGGCGGGAGTCGACTCGGTAAACGAGCGCATAAAACGCATCTTTAAGCTTGCCGTTCTTTCCGTAAATATCGCATGCAATATTGTGGTGATCAAAACATTGCCCGGTTGTGCGAATGCTACGGGCGACATGCTCGACAAAATGCACGACAGCGAAGTGCTCGGATGCGTTGCCGGCGAGGATACCGTCATGGCGGTGTGTCAAAGCGAAGCCGCGGCAAAAAACACGGTAGAAAAATTATACGAGCTTATAGGTTAGTATGTTACAAAGCATAGTCATAAAAAATCTTGCGCTTATAGGTAATGCCGAATTGAATTTCGGCGAGGGGCTGAATGTGCTCAGCGGCGAAACGGGCGCGGGCAAATCCATAATCGTAGATGCGATCATGTTGCTTCTCGGAGCGAAATACGACAAGACGCTGCTTAGATACGGCGAAAC
>CANQUR010000005.1 GCA_947627075.1 uncultured Clostridia bacterium | reverse complement strand
GGCGGGGTAGTTTACCGAATTAACGATATTTCCGTTTTCTATAAAATCTACCATTTGTTTAGCCGCCATATAGGCACAATTGTCTTCCGCTTCGGGCGTGCTTGCGCCAAGGTGAGGAGTAGCGATTATGCCGTCTACGCCAAGTACTTCTTCGCACGGGAAATCGGTAACATAACGATTCACTTTTCCGCTCTTAACTGCCGCAACTATGGCGGTATTGTCTACGAGTTCGCCACGAGCGCAGTTAAGAATATTTACGCCGTCCTTCATTAAAGCGATAGACTTTTCGTTGATCATATTCTTTGTGCTGTCAAGATAGGGAACGTGAAGAGAAATGAAATCGGATTGCTTAAAGAGTTCTTCAAGCGAAACCATGGTGATGTTTCCGATTGCCTTCAATCTTTCCGGTGTCATACCGGGATCATAGCCTATGACATTCATGTCAAGCGCCAAAGCAACTTTGGCAAGTTTGCTACCGATAGCGCCAAGACCTGCTATACCGAGAGTCTTTCCTGCAACTTCACCGCCTATAAATGCTTTTTTGCCATCTTCGACTTGTTTGCCTATGTCCGGAGTGCCTTTGAGACTTTGTGCCCAATTCATAGCAGGAGCAAGTCTTCTGCCGCACATAAATAACATGCAGGTCGCGAGCTCTTTTACCGCGTTGGAGTTAGCGCCGGGAGTATTGAATACAACTATTCCCATGTCTGCATACTTATCGCAAGGAATATTGTTTACGCCTGCGCCCGCTCTTGCTACGCAAGTAAGCGAAGAGGGAACGGCATAATCATGCATTTTGAACGAGCGAAGAATGATACCGTCCGGATCCGCACATTCTTCGGTAAGAGTATACGAAGACGGAAATTCCTTATCGGCAACTTTACTGATTTTGTTAAGCTTTAAGATTTTTGCCATGATAAACTCCTTAAATATTATTTATGCTCTTTTTCGAATTTAGCCATGAAGTCAACAAGTTTCTTTACGCCTTCGATGGGCATAGCGTTGTAAATGCTTGCTCTCATACCGCCTACAAGCTTGTGACCTTTCAAGGTTACGAGGCCTTCTTTTGCAGCTGCGTCGATAAACTCTTTGTCGAGTTCGGGTGAGGGCGAGAAGAAGGGTACGTTCATGAGCGAACGATCTTTGGGATTTACTCTGTTAACGAAGAACTTGCTGTTATCGAGATAATCATAAAGGATCTTTGCTTTTTCTTCGTTTATCTTTTGCATAGCGGGAACGCCGCCGATCTCTTTGAGATAACGGAATACTTCCATAGCTACGTAGGTAGACCAGCACGGAGGTGTATTGTAAAGGCTCTTTTGAGCGATTTGTGTACTCCACTTAAGCATTGTGGGGCAGATATCTTGGCATTTGTCCTGCAAATCTTTGCGGACGATAACTACCGTAACGCCTGCGGGAGCAACGTTCTTTTGAGCGCCGCCATACAAAACGCCGAATTTGCTTACATCGATCTCTTGGCTCAATATATTCGATGAAATATCGCCTACAAGAGGAACGCCTGCCGGAGTTTCGGGAAGTTCTGTGTAACGAGTTCCGAAAATCGTGTTGTTGTAGCAAATATGCACATAGTCGGCATCTTTACGGAAGGAGTCGGGTGTAGTCTTGGGAATATATGTGAAGTTCTTGTCTTCGCTGCTTGCTGCCGCTCTTGCGTCGGTAAATTTCTTTGCCTCTTTGTAAGATTTGGAAGAGAAGTTACCGGTAAGGATATAATCGGCTTTTTTGTTGACACATATATTAAGGGGAATAGCTTCGAATTGCATCGATGCGCCACCTTGAACAAATATGATGTCATAGTTCTCGGGAACGTGCATAAGCTCACGAAGGAGTGCTTCGGCTTCGTTGTTTATCGCGTCATAATACTTTGAGCGATGGCTCATTTCCATAACACTCATGCCCGAGCCTTCATAGTCGAGCAACTTGCTTTGAACCCTTTTGAGTACTTCCAAAGGAAGCATAGAGGGACCTGCTGAAAAATTGTAAACTCTATTCATAACAAACTCCTTAAAAGTTATTGTAACCATATTATAACATTACTTTTTTCAAAATGCAATCAAAAACAGCCGTTTTTGTATATTTCTTACATATTCTTTTTTTCATGATCAATAGATTTTTTTATTTTTCGGCATCATCGATTGACAAAAGCATTTTTTTATTGTAGACTAACTTATAAGTTTATACAAAACTCTCTTTTATGAGGTGAATAACATGAAAAAAGATTTCGATAACATATTGAACGAGGTTCAAAAATTACATAAGGAACTCGAAGAACTGAAGAAGCTCGTACTAAATCAAAACGCAAGAATAGAGGACTTAAAGAAGCAACTCGAAGCAGTCACCACGGTAAAGATAGAGGAGGACGGCAATCAGAGCGTAGAAAGCTATGGAAATCTTATTTTGGATGAAATAGTTTCGATAAAGAAAAAACTCGATTCGATCTCAAAAGATCATATTGCCAACGCTTGTAAACTCGAAGATGGAGCCGAACTTGACAAAAGTTTTTCTTTGTCCGACTTGAAGGACGAGCTTATAAAACTTGCGGATATGATGGCAGATTGATTTATATTGTGTCAATTGACGAATTTTTCTTTTTTCGCCCTTCGGTTGGTTGCACCGAGGGGCGAACATTTATCCTCTTTCGGACATATATTACAGTATGCAAAAGGGGGTATTATGGACGCGTTTGTCGTAACAAAGGCAAATAGGCTCGGAGGCAAGATAAAGCTGAAGGGGGCAAAAAATTCTATTTTGCCGATAATTGCGGCTTGCGTACTTACGTCTGATGAAATACTTATTTCAAATTGCCCGAATTTAAGTGATATTCGAAATATGTTAGACATAATCAGAAGTATGGGCGGTTTTGCGCAACAAAACGGATCCGAAATATCGATACGCTGCGAAAGTATTGATCCCAACAAAATAAACAAAAGTTTGATGAGCAAGATTCGTTCATCCATATTCATACTCGGTCCGTTGTTAGCCAGATGCGGAGAAGCCAAGTTGAGTATGCCGGGAGGCTGTGAGATAGGAAAACGTCCCATAGATTTGCATCTTGGAGGATTAAAGCAACTTGGAGTACATATAAGAGAAACCGAATCCGAAATAGGCGGCGAATTATTTTGTAAGGGTACGCCGCATGGGGGAATGGTACGGCTGAAATATCCGAGTGTAGGAGCTACCGAAAATCTTATGATGGCGGGCGCGCTTTCTAACGGGCGCACCGTAATTTACGGTAGCGCAAAGGAACCCGAGATATCTGACCTTGCGAATTTTCTCAATACGATGGGAGCGCGTGTATACGGAGCCGGCACGGGACTCATTGTTGTGGACGGGAAAAGAAGTTTGCATGGCGCAAGATACAGACCAATAACCGATCGGATAGTAGCCGGTACTTACATAGCTGCAGTTGCGGTAAGCGGCGGAGATATTTATATTGACGGAGCTGTTGGGGATCTCATGGACGCCGCGCTTTACAAATTTCGATATGCCGGAGTAAATATTTATGAGGACGGACAAGGAATAAGAGCGATATGCAACGACCGTCTTAAGGCGATAAAGCAAACGGTCACTTTGCCTTATCCCGGATTTCCTACCGATATGCAGCCTATTCTTTCGGCGGTTTTGGCTACGGCGGAAGGGGATAGTGTAATCACCGAAACGTTGTTTGAAAATCGTTTTCGTTACGCTTATCAACTCGAAAGGATGGGCGCTCATATCATATTGGACGGCAATAATACGATAATGATTCACGGAAGTGATTTGTACGGCGCCGAAGTCTATGCTCAAGATCTTCGTGGCGGTGCCGCTTTGACCATAGCTGCGCTTGCGGCAGAAGGTGCGACAGTTATTAATCAAGTAGAGCATATAGATCGCGGTTACGAAAGCTTGGATAAAGAACTCAATTTTTTGGGGGCGAACATTTCTCGGCTCGGCACAAATTAGGTAAATTTTTATATATTTTTTTGAACATAATTGCATAAAAAAATCGCAAACAAACGTTTATTGCTTGCTTTTTTTATTGTACTTTGTTATAATATATATATGCGCAATAAGAAGCTGTTTATTATATTCGGTATATTGCTTTCGTTAACGTTGCTTATTACGATTTGCAGCGCAGTTTTCAGCATAAAGACAGTAAATGCGCATTGCATCAATTCCGATGACAAAGCAATTTCGACTAAAGTCGAAGAGGCAAAGGAAGAACTTCTCGGCCGAAATATTTTTATGATAAACGAAAGCGAATTGTCTCACAACATCGAATCGCGTGTCAGCGGAATAAGAGTTATAAATGTGGAGCGTTTATTTCCGGATATTGTGACGGTACATTTTATCAAACTATACACTTATTTTGAAATGTCATATAATGGAAGCTTTTATAGGTTTGCAAAGGACGGCAAAATAAGCGAACAATCCGATCATAGCGGCGGTGAAGATATCATAAAGGTCAGATTCGATTTCGATGGCGCTCCAAAGGTGGATCAATCTGTTGCCGATTACGCTCAATTCAAAGCATTGATACAAATGGTCGATTATCTTGAGCAGATGGAATATCCGAACACCGATGCCACCGTAATAATTTCTGCAATAGATTTTACTTACAATGAGTATGCGATATATATACCAATGCGCAGCGGAGTAATAATCAAACTCCGTCTCCATGACAAAAACGATTACACCGATGTGGGTATTAAGCTTCAAAAGGCTCTGTCGTTTTATATGGCGGATGCAAACAATAGGCGTAACGGGACCATTGAGGCGGGAAGCTCCAATGTGGTGACATACTCCGAAAAAAATGATTATATATACGAGGAGAATTGATTTATGACGCAACAAGATGTAGCCGTGCTTGATTTCGGATCGAGCAAGATCACCGTTTTGATAGGTCAAAAGGGCGTAAACGAGACCTTGACCATAAGTGGGAAAGGGGAAACTCAATATGCGGGCTTTAGTGACGGCGAATTTTTCAGACCGGAGCAACTCGGACAAGCTGTGGCACATGCAATTAATATTGCGGAAACGGCAGCCAAAACAAAGATCACAAAGCTTTATGTTGGAGTGCCGGGCGACTTTACCGTTTGCGTATGTAAGGATTCCGAAATAAGCTTTGACAATCCGAAACACAAAATAACCGCAAACGATGTGGAAAAATTGCACGATCAAGGCAATACCTTTTACAGAGAACCCAATTTGACGCTAATAAACGTTCAGCCGATCTATTATGATTTGAATAATGAAAAGAGATGTATCGATCCGATAGGAATGACAACGGAAAGATTAAAAGGACATATTTCATATCTTTTGGCAGAAGCAACATTTACTGGTACCGTGGGAGCTATAATGAAATCATTAGGTATTGAAAGTGTTGAATATGTTTCGAGCGTTTTGGCGGAAACTTTGTTTTTATTCGATGACGTAAAACGCGATCAATATGTGGTGTTGATCGATGTCGGATACATAACGACTACCGTGGCGTTTGCACGCGGAGACGGTATATTGTCTTTGCATTCGTTTAGTCTGGGGGGTGGAAATATATCCGGCGATCTTGCCAATTATTTCGACATATCTTTTGCGGAGGCAGAAGCGCTCAAAAGGAAGGTCGTGCTTACTCTTACGACAGGTCCCGATGACGTATACGAAGTCAACGGAAGATATGAGGCGGAAATTGTGAACGATATTGTAAGGGCGCGTATAGCCGTGATCGCAAAAAATATTGCGAAATGTTTGGAACTCAGCGATTATGTCATACCCGACAATATACCTTTCAGTCTTACCGGCGGCGGTATTTCTTATATGCGCGGATCAAAGGATATTTTGTCCGAGGTGTTGCATCGCCGAATAGAAATAGTCGCTCCGCGTATTCCGCAAATGGAAGTACCGGGTTGGTCGAGCAGTTTGGGGCTTTTGGATCTTGCGCTCAATACGCAAGCTGTGCCAAAGAAAAAAGGCTTTTTTGCAAGATTATTTAATAAATAATATGGAGGATTACCATAATGGAAAACAATACCGAAAATAATAAAATGGAGAATAATAAAATGGACGCAAACAATAAAAACGATAAGAATGACAAAAATGATTTTTCAAGATTGCCGGCAATAATCAAGGTAGTCGGTGTTGGCGGCGGCGGAAACAATGCCGTAAACAGAATGATAGCGTGCAATATAAAGAGCGCCGATTTCATTGCCATCAATACCGACTTACAGGCGTTGAAACTATCCAAGGCACAATATAGGATCCAAATAGGAGATAAGCTTACTCACGGACAAGGCGCAGGTGCCGATCCGGAAAAAGGTCAACGTGCAGCCGAAGAAAGCAAACTTGCTATAACCGAGGCGATCAAGGATGCCGATCTTGTATTTATTACTGCCGGCATGGGCGGTGGTACGGGTACCGGTGCTGCTCCCATAGTGGCAAGTATTGCAAAAGAGCTCGGAAAGCTCACGGTTGCCGTTGTTACGAAGCCGTTTGCATTCGAGGGCAGAGTGAGAATGGAACATGCCGAGATCGGTATTGCCAATCTTCGTAAGGTAGTTGATACTCTTGTTGTTATACCTAACGAAAAACTTATGCGAGTTGCTTCCAACTTGGCTATGGGTGACGCATTCAAATATGCCGATGATGTATTAAGGCAAGGTATTCAAGGCATAAGCGATTTGATTGTAGCTCCCGCGCTTATCAATCTTGACTTTGCCGACATTTGCACAGTTATGCGCGATAAAGGCATAGCTCATATGGGAATAGGTCGCGGCAAGGGTGAAGGCAGAACTACCGAAGCCGTAAAACAAGCCGTATTCAGTCCTTTGCTTGAAACAACTATAGAGGGCGCTACGAGTGTCATTTTGAACATTACGGGTAGCTTGGATATGACGTTATCCGAAGTCAGCGAAGCGGCAGAGCTTGTAAGGCAGGTAGTTCATAAGAATGCAAATATCATTTTCGGTGCAGATATAAGGGAGAATCTTGAGGACGAGATACTTGTTACCATCATCGCTACAGGCTTTGATACGCCTACAAATGAACGTACTGTCGTAAAACAAGGATCTCGCAACGACACTAATCGTTTGGGATTTTTCAATCAAAATCCTACAACACAGCCAATGAGCAGCAGTATGTATCCCGAAAATCCGTTAAATAACAGTCAGCGCTTGAACAATCGTAACAACAGTTTTGGCTCAAATCAAAACGGCGGTCAGCAAAACGGTTTCGGTGGACAACAAAATAATTTCGGCAATAGTCAGTCGAATTTTAGTGGCAGACAACAAAATAATAACGGTTGGGGATATAATCAACCGTCACAAAATAATTTCGGGCAAGGACAAGCTCAACCTCAACAGCAACAAGCGCCCAATTATGGCAAAAATACCTTTAATTCGACGCGTGTATCCGTAGAGGATGATATGCCCGAATTCTTAAAAAGGCTCAATGATAAAAATAACAGATAAGTAAAAAAGCATTCTATAATATCGAATGTAAAATTTGATTTGAAATTCAGCGATTCGACAATATATCGAACCGCTGAATTTTTACAAATTAAAACAGAGCGTCAAAATGTATTTGGCGCTCTGACCATATCATAAGAAAATCCGCATTTATTCACTCATAAGTGCAATAAGCTCGTCCAAGCTTGTAGTTCCATCAAGTACAAGCTCTCTACATGCCATCCATAAGGGTGTCATGCCGTTATCTATTGCAAGATCACGTAAGTGTTCAAGGTAGGAACGGTCATTGATCGCCAATCGCATTTTGTCGTTCATATACATGATCTCATGGACTGCCGTTCGTCCCTTATAGCCTGTGTAATTGCAAAGCGGACAACCTACCGGATGGTATATATCTGTAGGATGCTCGAGCCTTAATGTTGTTGTTTCGACGGGAGTAGTCAAAGTCTTTGTTTTGCATTGAGGGCAAAGCTTTTTTACCAATCTTTGAGCTATGATGCCGACAATAGCGCTCGAAACCAAATAAGGTTCGATACCCATATCTATAAGGCGATTTATTGATCCGGGTGCGTCGTTAGTATGTAACGTTGAAAGCACCAAATGACCTGTAATGGCTGCGCGTATGGCAATTTGAGCAGTTTCTTCATCACGTATTTCACCAATCATTATGATGTTGGGGTCTTGTCGTAAAATGCTTCGTAATGCTTTTGCAAATGTCAGGTCGGCTTTGGGATTTACTTGTGTTTGATTTATACCGGGCAAAGTATATTCTACGGGATCTTCGACCGTTACGATATTAACGGTTTCTTTATTCAATTCCTTCAAAAAGGAGTAAAGAGTAGTGGTCTTTCCGCATCCTGTTGGACCTGTAAGCAAAACTATTCCAAACGGATGTGAAAGGATCTTATCTACATAAATGCTTTCTTTTTTTGTAAACCCGAGTTCTTCGCGAGAAAAATCAAAAGAGCTTTTATCTAAAATACGTATAACGATTTTTTCACCGTAAACAGTGGGAAAGGTGGACACTCTGAAATCATATTTTATATTGTTTACTGTCATATCTATGTGATCGTCTTGAGGCAAACGTCTTTCTGCAATATTTATTTTCGCAAGGATCTTTAAGCGCGCACATATTGCCGGATGAAAATCTATCGGAAATTCCGCACGCTCATGTAAGGCTCCGTCGATCCTGTATCTGACGCGCACGTTTTGTTCAAAAGGTTCGATATGAATATCGCTTGCTTTATATGAAATAGCTTCATTTATTAACGAATCAACCAATTTTACGGCGGGAGTGTTCAACACTTCATCTATTGCGTTTTGCTCCGGGATATCTAAATCCGATCTATTTAGATCTTGAAGCGCGTTTGCCGTTGACTTCGCGGAATTCAGCGACAAAATTTTTTCGTTTAATCGGGCTTCATCCACTAAAATATATTTTACTTTTCCGAAATGGATAGCTTTGATTGCCGATAAAGCAATGAAATCTATAGGATCGCTGATCGCAACTGTCAAAATATCGTCCAATAAAGAGATGGGCAAAAATTTATTCTTTGATATCGTATTAGACGTAAACTTTTCCAATAATTCGATATCTACTTCACATTCATCTATTTCTGCGATAGAAATGCCGTAATATTCACCTTTGATCTTTAGGATTTGCTTTGGGTCGCAAATTTGTTCTCGCAAAGCTATGTCCCACGGCGAAGCGTCGGCGCAAAGGGAAATAAATTTATCTTTGTCTTTTTCGAGGATCAAATTCTGTTTTATGAATTCGTCTATGATTTTTTCTTTATACATGTTTCACTTCCCGAAGGTATTTATAATATTGATCAAGGGAGTGAATACTGACAACATGACCAAGGCTATGATAGCTCCCATTATACAAATAATTATAGGCTCTAATAACATCGTAACTCGGCTCAATGAGGCTTCGACTCGATTATCAAAATATATTGTAGCACGCTTGAATATTTTGTTCATAGAACCGCTTTTTTCTCCTATGGCAAGCATTTGAATAAGCAGTTCCGGAAATACAGTATATTTTCTGAATGAAAGGGCAATTTCATGCCCGTTTTTGATATTTTGAAAAGCAGTCATATACTTCTTTTTTATATATTTATTTTCAATAAGGTCGCCCATTATTTCCAATGATTTCGTTATATCTACGCCTCCTGTAATCAATGCGCAGAAGCCGCGTGCGAATTTCGATGTCGTAAGATTAATGGTAACTGTATTTATTATAGGTAGTTTGGTTTTGAGAACATCACAAAAATATTGAACCTTATCAATTTTGAAAAGTAGGTATATTGTCAATATTAATACGGCTACGCCTATAATGATAAATCGAATATTGGCGATAAACCAATCGCTTAAGTTTAATAGAAATGCGGTAAGAGGAGGCATGGCGGTTCCGAGTTTTTCAAGCGTAGTTTTAAAAATAGGGATTATCAATGTTATCAAAGCGATTATCAAAGAAAAGGTGAGGATAGAGAGTATTGTTGGATAGACCAGAGCGCTTTGAGCCTTCTTCTTTATTAAATTTTCTTTTTCATAATATTCTGCAAGCTCATTTAGGATATTATCGAGCGAACCGCTTATTTCGCCAATATATATCATACCCGTAAAAAGCTCCGGAAAAAACTTTTTGTGTTTGGAAAACGCTTTGCTTAATAACATTCCCGATCTGACATCGCTACACACGTCTATCAGAGCTTTTTTGAATGGTTTTGAATAATTTTGTTCTATGAATGCGGATAGAGCTTCGGTAATAGGGATACCTACGGCGATCATGATGGAAAGCTCGCGAGAAAATATGGCAATTTCGTTGTTTTTTATTTTATAAGGATCTCGATTCGACAAGGATTTGCATGATTTCAGATATAGGTTCGATTGTATGAGTATTTGCCGCAGATCTTCTTCGTCGTAAGCCAAGAGAATACCTTTTATCTCTTTGTTATTTGTGTCTATCGCAATATATTTATATTTTTTTAAGTCTCTTGAGTTCATTTATCGTCACCTTTGACTTGGCAAGTCCATTGTTTGATTTCCGTTTTGTTGTCTTTTATTTCATACTCCACGAGCAATAAAATTGTATCGTTGTAAATTTTTAATCTATACGAATCGATTGCTGTAGTAACGTCCAAGCTAAAGCTTATATTTTCTTTTGTTGCCGTTTGATTTGAATCTACGAAAAAATCTCTTTTTTGTAATTCATTGTAGAAATTATCTATATCTCCTTTTGAGCCGCAGTAAATTTCGGCTATTTCGGCACATAATCTTTGATTCTGTAATAATTCCGCGTATGAATTCGAATACGATGATAGGGCGAGAGTATTTACGACAATCAATGAGCAAACGGAAAACACTATCATCATTATCGCTAAAGTATAAAATAATGCAAATCCATTTTTGTTTTTCATATTGACTCCTTTAGATCGAGTGTATATTGAAGTTGCATGAGTTCGCGTTCGCAATTAACAGCTACATTGAAAATTATCGTTTGAGGCTTTTCGGATTTCGAAAAACTATATGAGCAAGTAAATTTGCTATTATTGCCGCTTGTGATTTGGTTGAATTCTTCGTCAAAGTATATATTCACAATATTATCGTTCAAAGTATCGGGCAAATTTACAGATAATATTTTTTCAACGCCCGATCTGAAGTTTGCGTAAAGTTGTTTGATGTCATCGCTTTTAACCGCCGATGAGCGAAAGATAACGACGGAGTTTTCGCAAATATTGTTCGCAAACATTTTTTCCGAAATATTTTCGGACGCGTTTTTATTCGATAAGATCAAAGAGGAGAATGTGACCGATAATATCGATATTATCATAATGGCTACTATGAGTTCTGTTAATGTAAATCCATTGTTTTTATTCATAGATTAGCCTCTTGACACTATTTTTAAGCAATAATGCACCGTAGAGTTCAGGCGCTTTTGCGATAAATGGATCTGCAAATTTTATCTTTTCCGGCTTTGGAAAAATATCTTTCGGTAGCTCGTATGAAGAATTATATTTTATAGAAATGTTATTCATATAGTATTTTTTATTGAGCATATCGCAATATTCTTCAAGAAGCATTATTATACGATCGATTTGATTTTGCGAGTTTGTTGAGCTTTTTTCATGTGTTATGGTAGTAAATCCCAAAATACAAGAGTTTTTTATGGCGATAATTTCTGTTGAGTGTTGCTTTATATCCGCAAAGATCATATTTTCGTGTTTCTTTAGCTGTGAGCTTGCAATGGCATAAAATGTCATAATTGCTCCAAGCGCTATGTGTGGAGTAAATTTATATTGTTTAAGAGTATTCATAAATACGTCGATTTGACTTTTATATATCGATAAGGCGCTGAATGAAATAAACTTTTTTTGTTCGATAGGGATGAATAATGTTCTTAATAAATTGCTTTGCTTATATCGATTCGCCATTTCAAGCTCGAGCATATCATTGAGCTTTTTGCCATGAAAGGCAGGCATCTCTATGTAATCGCAAATTGCATATTTATTCGGTAAAACGAATGTGACTGTTGCGGGTGATATTTTTGCCGAGTTGCAAATGTCGATTAAGTACTCAAAGATTTTTTGATGATCCGATTCGTTTGCAAGCAGTTCGCTTGGAATGGGATATTCCTTATAGTCAAAAACATTGTCTTTTAAGGACATTATTTCAATTGTTTTATTAAGTTCATCTATTGTAAAGGCGACTTTGTTCATAAATTCTCCTTTTGTTTTACTTTTGCGGCTTTTAGTAGATATGTGATTTTGTGTTCATAAGATACGTCTTTAAGAGTCGCTTTGCAAAATACAATATCTTCATAAACTGAAAAAGTTATAGTATCAAGCGCGGTAAATTTGCATATATACGGTTTGGAAAGATCATCACCGTAACGCAATTCGTTTATATCGAATTCAATTGTATATTTGATAGAGGCGCCATTATAAATTTCTATTGAATTGTCACTTATTGAAAATTCATGATCCGATGAATCATATGCCATAATATTATCTAAAGCCGATTTTAATCTCAATAATTCGTTTTGTTCGTTGGCGTTTGTTTGAGAAACGTCATCTATTTTGTATACGGATAGCATTATCGAGGTAATTATCGCCGTAAGTATGGCGAGAATAGCCATTGAAATTATAAGTTCAACAAGCGTAAACCCCATATTCGATTTATTGACTCGCGCAAAGCCTTTCATATGCAAATTATACCATATAATCGGACTAAAATCAAATATAATAGGTATTTCGATAAGCTAATATCGTCCTGTTTTGTTTTTTTTCGGCATTGCATTATTTTTTTCGCCTATAAAAAAGCATTATATTGTATCCATGACGGTGTACATAGAGTATGTGATTATGGATAATTTGTTTTTTACGGCGCTGATCTGCTATTTGAGCTATAGTATCGTGCGAGAAAAAGCAAAGAAATGTAGGATAATTGTAGCTTCGATCATAGGCACGATAGGCGCATTGTTTTATCCGTTTATTTCAAGCAACTTTATATTTTTATATAAACTTATATTGTTCGTTGTAATGTGTTTGATACTTTATTTGAAGCTGCCGAAATTTTTTTTACACGGCATGGTATTTTTGCTCTCCACAAGTATAGTAGGCGGGATCCAATTTATATTGGCATATACGATCTACGGCAATTTGAACGATGCATTAAGGCTTCCGATAAGTCAATTGCCATTAAGCGTTTTCTTTTTGCCGCCCTTAATTTTGTTTCTTGTCGCCAAAAAATTGTTCTTCTATATAAATGCGCATAGACTAAAACAGAATTATATATATGATATGAAATTGAGCATAGGAAATAAGAGCAAGGAGCTGCGTGGGCTTATAGATACAGGCAATAACGTACGATCGAAAAATGACGTAGTCTTTATCAATGATCTTATCGCTTTGGAACTTTTGGGATTTGAGTTTTTTTCAGTCAAAGAAGCGGATAAAGCTTCATCGATGATAATACATACGGCGACGGGCAATAAAAAAATATTTTTGTTACCGGGAAAAATAGAATTATATTTATCCGAGGACGAGCATATATTTATGGATGTACAAGTTGGGATAGGGGAGATAAAGCCGAGCTCCGAATTCGAGGTCATATTGCCTCTGTCCATACTCGGGAAGGAGAAGGTCGCATGAATTTACTTAAAAAAATCAAAGAATGGGCTTTTGCACACAAAAAAGAAAATTTATTGTACTATATAACGACATCTGAAGCGCTGCCAATGCCGCTTACGGCAGATGAGGAGTGTGCCACGTTACAACGTCTCGTAAAAGGTGATGCAACGGCAAAGACAATTTTGGTAGAACGAAATTTGAGGTTGGTGGTTTATATAGCGCGTAAATTTGAAAACACGGGCGTCGATACCGACGATCTTATATCCGTAGGGACGATAGGGCTTATCAAAGCGGTGAGCTCATTTGATGCTTCAAAAAATATCAAACTTGCCACTTACGCGTCTCGATGCATCGAAAATGAAATTTTAATGTGTTTAAGGCGTACGTCGAGAATCAAGAGTGAGGTATCGCTTGATGAGCCGTTAAACGTCGATTGGGAAGGTAACGAGCTGCTTATGTCAGACATACTTGGGACAGATGCGGATCTTGTGAGCAAAAATATAGAGAATAAAGTGGAAAAACAGCTTTTATGGGAGGCTTTGAGTAAATTAAATAAACGCGAAAAACTGATCATGAAATTGCGTTTTGGATTGTACGGTAATGAAGAAAAAACTCAAAAAGAAGTTGCCGATATGCTTGGAATATCGCAATCGTATATTTCAAGACTTGAAAAAAAGATTATCTTCAGACTGCGCAAGGAAATCGCAAAAGCATTATAAAAGTCGCCTGTTTTAAGCGACTTTATAATGGGATCAACTTATATATTTTTTTACCGATGATAGCGCAGCCTTTTCCAATCTACTTACTTGCGCTTGCGAAATACCTATTTCTTCCGAAACTTCTATTTGAGTTTTTCCTTCGTAAAATCTCAAATTCAATATTTGCCGTTCTCTTTCGTTAAGTTTTCCTATCGCCTCTTGTATCGAGACGGTTGTCAACCAATTTTCATCTGTATTTTTCGAATCGGATATTTGGTCCATTATCATGACTGTTTCGCTTCCGTCATGGTAAATCGGATCGAACAACGATACGGGATCGCTAATGGCGTCCATGGCGTATACAACGCGACTGTAGGGGATATCGAGCATTGCCGCGACTTGCTCCATTGTTGCTTCCCGATTTGTCGTGCTTTCGATTTGTTGGCGAGCTTGCAAGACCTTGTAGGCGGTATCGCGTATAGATCTGCTTATTCTTACGTGCGAACTATCGCGTAAGAAGCGTCGTATTTCGCCGATTATCATAGGAACTGCATAAGTGGAAAACTTTAAGTTGAGCGACGTATCGAAGTTTTCCGTCGCTTTTATAAGACCTATGCAACCGACCTGAAAAATATCGTCGATGCTTTCTTTTTTGCCTGTAAATCTTTGAATGATACTGAGAACGAGCCTAAGGTTTGCCATTAAAAAGTCCTCACGTGCGCGTTCATCGCCTGCGTGAGCCTTTTTCAAAAGTTCCATACTTTCTTCATGGGAAAGCCTTGGCAACGAGGATGTATCGATACCGCAAATTTCAACTCTACTGTTCATGAATGCCTCCAAGGTTATTTTCGGCTTAATGTGCTTAAAATATCCGTCCGCGACAAAAAATTGCGCAATAAATGTCGAAATGCGGCATATATATTTTGAGAGGTGAAATATGTCGGAAATTCGTGAGCTTTCGTTCTGTGAATTGCGGCGAAAGGATATTGTAAGTATAAACGATGGCAGAAAGCTCGGCAAGATCATAGACCTGGTATTTTCTCCGAGCGGTAAAGTTAAGGGGATAGTAGCCCCTTATGGTAAAAAATTTTTGATATTTCAGTCTCAAGAAGTTTATATTCCGTATTCGAACATAAAAACTATAGGCGAGGACATTATTTTGGTCGACATCGATACCGGATTGAATCGCAGACCGCAGCATCAATATGAAGGTATAGCCGAGCATCCGAGCGAATATAAATATAGCGATGGAGCGGAGTCTAAAGCAAAATATGATTACGACGAGCATAAACAAAATGAAGGTTGCGACGGAAGGTGCGACAAATGTATGCTTTTCGACTGTGAGAGCAGGTGGAAAAAACAAAATAATGCACGAAATACAGTATATGTTGATAACTCGCCATACAAGTGATTGACAATTTGATAAGCATATGTTAAAATATAAATAGCTTATCATCAAACCAAGGAGGATACCATGAAGTGCATTTTTTGCGGGTATACAGAAAGTAAAGTAATAGACAGTCGTGCTACAGATGATTTTACCAAAATACGTAGGCGTAGGGAATGCTTAAGTTGCGGTAAACGTTTTACAACTTATGAGGTTATAGAAATGACGCCTATACTTGTTATAAAAAATGATGGGACGAGGCAGCCGTTTGACAGAGCAAAGATAGAAGCCGGAGTTATAAAAGCATGCGAAAAGAGACCTGTTTCCGCTGCCGATATAGAATCTTTGGTTTCGTCGGTAGAAAAACAAGTTGTAAATATGATGGAGCAAGAGATCCCGTCTTCGAAAATCGGAGAATTGGTTATGGCGGAACTCAAAGAGCTTGATGATGTTGCGTATATAAGGTTTGCTTCCGTATATAGACAATTCAGAGATCTGACTACATTTATGCAATTTATCAATGAATTCGAGAAGAAGGTTATAAAAGAAAAATAACAATGACCTTGACCAATGCAAAAATCGATACCGTTTATGTAGTCAAGAATATTGTTGGGTCGACGCTTAAAAGGCGTTTGCTCGATATGGGATTTGCGCCCGGTAGCAAAATACGTTCTATACGGATAGCGCCGTTCGGCGATACCGTGCTCGTAAACATAAGAGGTATTGAGATCGCATTACGCAAAAATGCGACTGATTGCATTGAAGTCGAGGTGTCGAAATGAATTATACTTTCGCATTATGCGGAAATCCCAATGTCGGAAAAACAAGCTTATATAATCGTTTGACTCGTTCGTCACAACATGTTGGCAATTGGCACGGTGTGACTGTCGGCAAAGTTGAAAAAGAAGTCGATATAAACGGTGATAAAATTAAAATCTCGGATCTGCCGGGATTATACAGCTTGACTGTTTACTCTCAAGAGGAAAGTATAACTCGAGATGATATATTGACAAGTAAAAACGATTTGATCGTAAGTGTATGCGAAGCAAATAATCTTGCAAGAAATCTGTATCTCACTTTACAACTGCTTGAGTTGGGTGTTCCAGTTTTGATAGTAGTGAATATGATAGACGAGCTTACGAAGCGCGGCCTGTTTTTTGATAGTCAAAAGCTTGAGGAGAGGTTGAAAGTACCTGTTTTGACGACAAGCGCGAAATATAAATTCGATACTTCCGAGTTGCTTAAGCAAGGGATAAGCGCATTGCATAGCTCGAAATGTATGGTTGATTTGCCTTATTTAAGCAAATTGCCCATTGGGAAAGTGCAAGATATAATAGCTCCGAATATCAAAGACAGTAAGCTTAACAAACGTTATGCTTGCATAAAGGTTCTCGAAAAAGATAACTTTGTCATTGATAAATTGCAACTTAATGATGAACAGAAGAAGAACTTAAATGCTTTGGGAGATACTCAATCATTGGTTGCAAGATCGAGATATGATTACATAGACACGATTGTCGACGGTATAATATCGAGTAAAAAAAAGGAACCGAAGAAAAGCATTACAAATGTCATTGATAAGGTAGTTCTCAATAAATACGCTGCTCTGCCTATATTTATCCTAATTATGTCAGGCATATTCTGGGTAACATTTGGAAGTATAGGCAATTTTTTGACTGATTTATTAGGCTATGCAATTTCGGATCTGTCAAATTTTGTATGTACGATCCTAAAAGATATATCGGCTCCCGAATGGGTCATTGGATTGATTTGTCAAGGCATCATCGAAGGTGTCGGAAGCGTATTGACTTTTTTGCCTCAAATAGTAATAATGTTTTTCTTTCTCGCATTGCTTGAGGATAGCGGATACATATCTCGGTTAGCCTTTACTACAGACGGATTATTCGGCAAAATAGGTCTTTCTGGTAGGGCGGTATTTACTATGATTATGGGACTCGGTTGTTCTGCTACTGCGGTCATGACGGCGCGTGGATTAGAAGACGAGATGATGAGAAAAAAGACAGTCATTTTAACGCCTTTTATGTCATGCAGTGCGAGATTGCCTGTTTATACCGCAATCGCCGCCGCATTTTTTTCAAGCGGAAATGTCCCTATGATCATAGGGTTGTATTTGCTCGGAGCTTTAATGGTCGTGATATTTGCCGCAATATTCGAAAAAACTCCGTTAAAAAGCGGAGAAGCGTCTTTTGTCATGGAAATGCCGAAATACCGTATGCCGACATTGACTCGAATTTTTCAAATTTTGCTAAACAGCGCAAAAAACTTTATAATAAAAGTGGGAACTACGGTATTTGCGTTTAATGTCATAGTTTGGGTATTGGGCAATTTTTCATTTACGCATGGCTTTGTTGCTCTTGGCAACGGTGAGAGCGTTATGGAAAGCGTAGGGTCTTTACTTGCACCTATATTTGCGCCTCTCGGGTTTGGGAATTGGAAGGCGGTCACTGCGCTCATATCCGGTCTGGCGGCAAAAGAGGTTGTCATTTCGACTATAACGAGTCTTGGAGGAATGGGAGAAATTTTCCCCGATTCGCTTGCGGCAATTACATTTATGGTGTATACTTTATTGTATGTTCCATGTACGGCAACATTGAGCTCCATACGCCGAGAAGTCGGAGTAAAATGGATGATTTTCGGAATGATGCTACAACTTTCTTCGGCATATATCGTGGCTTTTGCGATAAGATCGATAATTGCCGCATTTATAAAGAGCATAATGTTGGGCATTATTGCCGTTGGATGTACGGTGATCTCGATCATACTTTTGGGATATTTGATCGAAGCAATATTTAAAAACAGGAAATGCATTCGCTGTGTAGGCGCGTGCGAAAGATGCAAATGAAAATCAAAGTTTCGGTAAGGGAGAATTCTACGTTGTTTGAGATCATTTCTCAAATGGCATCAATATCTTCTTCCAAAGTCAAAAGATTGATAAAAAACAGAGAAGCGAAAGTAAATGGCGAACGCGTATCCGAAAATGTTTCGTTAAAGCTCGGCGATGAAGTTGAAGTTTTCATTCCGGAGTCTTTTTTGACCGATGAGCCTGAGCCGACGATAATTTATGAAGATAAAAATATTTGCATTGTGGACAAGCCGATATTGACAGAGGTAGAGCCTACGCTCACAGAAAAGCTGTCAAAAAGATATGGATTTGTTAAGCCGGTACATAGGCTCGATCGCAACACCACCGGGCTGGTAGTATTTGCGTTAAATGAAATGTCGTATAAATTATTGCTTGAAGCGTTTCGTGCCCGTAAGGTAGAAAAGCACTATGAGGCACTTATAAAAGGTCGGATAGATTCGGGTATATATACGGCATATCTGCGTAAAGACTCCGCAAAAGCCATATGCTTGATCTCACCTGTGCCGAAAAAAGGATATATAAAGATCGTTACGGGAATTGATGAAATAGAGAGAAAAAACGAGCTTACCTTGCTCGATATAAAACTTATTACAGGCAGAACTCATCAAATAAGAGCGCACCTTGCGTTTTTGGGGCATCCTGTGCTCGGAGACGGTAAATACGGAGATGGCGACATAAATAAAAAATATAGTTTCAAGCACCAGCAATTATGCGCATACAAGCTTATTTTTCATGGACTACAAGGAGAGATGAGCTATTTGAATGAAAAAATTTTTCAACTAAAGCAAAATTTATTGACTAAAACAGATTAATAATGTATACTAACTTTGTAACTAATTTTTACGCGAGGCAATATGAAGAAAAGAAAAATTTCATATGATTTGACAGCTCAACAAAAGAAAAAATTGAAGCGTCAACAAGAAGAAAATGAAAATAACGTTTCAACTCCGTCGTCGGATGCGGCAGGAGAGGTCACAATAGATTCGGAGCAAAAGAAAACGAAAAAAAATATGATAATATGCATCTGTGCTGTGGCTTTGGCTGTTGTTTTAATTGCTTTGGCAATATTGCTCCCGATTTGGATAAATTCCGAAACGGTCACTAACGAAACGTTCTTGAATTGGAAAAATTTCAATTCGAAAGATCCCGATAATCCCTATACGGATGACAATCCGAATCCGGCTCCGCTTGCCAATCCCGTCGTTACATTTACATTGACGGGGGATGATAAAGAAGTTTTTTCGCAGGTTTTCGGAGTTGAAGAGTTAGAGATCGATATCGAACTCTTTATGGACAAGGCACCGTATTCGTCTATGAATCTTATGTATCTTGTAGAGAGCGGCTTTTATAACGGGACTATAATAAATGACTTGAACAATCAACACGCTATGTTTTGCGGATTCAAGGATACTCGCACCGATTCCAATAGAGCGCGTGAACGTAATTTCATTTATAACCTCAAGGGCTTTTATAATCACACTAATCCGAATTATAAAGTGGAAAAAAGCGACGACTTTATGCTCGGATACAGATTGCAAACCGAAAATACGAATATCACTACCGGTAAGTTCGGATATCTTGCTATGCTCGCGGGGTCTAATGCAAATTACAGCACGTCTACGGCATTCATGCTTATGACCGACGAAAGTCCGAAGCTTTCTTTCGGCGATATCGGAGATGAATCCGGTTATCCCATAGATAATTATCTTTCTTGGATAGGCAGAGTCATATTTTCCAGCGATGATGATGTCGCTACTATAAAGAAATTCAATGAAATCAAGACAACGGCAAACGGCAATTTTCTTTGTCCTGTAAATAATATAAGGATATCGTCCGCAAAGACCGATCTATCTTCCGCAAAGCGTAAATATTTGCTTGAACATTTCGAAGAACTGATAAATGGTAAATTGTCGTCAAAAGATACTTGGAAAAATGTCAACCTAAACGAAAGCTATTTTAAGTTCCAAGATTAAAAAATTTTTTTCAAATACGTATAAAAAGTATAAAAATTACCGACTATTTGTTATATGACTTTTAGGAGGTGATTTTTTTATGACTATTGGTTTGGTATTGCTTACTGTGATCGCTATACTTATATTTTTCGGACTTTCCGATAGATTTTTCAAGAATCTCGGAATTGCGTCTTGGATAGGATTTTTGATAGCGCTTGCTCTTATCGTAGGCGCGGTGATCCCAAATATAACGATAGGTGGCTTTACAATGAATTTGGGCGGATTTATTATTCCGATAATAGGCATGATAGTTCTTGCGGCTTTTATAGGTTGGAATTGGGATCTTGCTCGACTCGCGTTTGCCGAGATCTCGGTAGCGGCAGTAGCGGTGGCCACAAGAGTTCTTATTCTGCCGGATAATAACGGTATGGTTTTGGCGGCGTCGCTTATCGTTGGATTTGTAGGCGGCACCGTGGCATATCTTATCGGCAGATCGAGGATAAGCACTCTTGCTTCTGTTATGGGAGGTGTAGTACTCGGCGATTTGATCGTAAACCTGATTTATGTCTATGGCATAGGCGGATATTCGTTCTCCATGGGCACAAGAGGCGTATTTGATTCGATCATAATAGGCTGCGTGTTCGGAATATTGCTTTTGGAGGCAATAGTTACAGCGCGAAGGGCAGCAAGCAACAAAAGAGTAGCCAACACGGCAATGGGCACGGAAAGCGGCGAAGATGTCAATAAGGACGATTTTGACGATTATTTCGACGATACGATTTTGTGAGTTAAAAATCTATTCTCCATTGTCAAGCGAAAGCCGAGCCTTAACGGGTCGGCTTTCGCAATAAAACGCGTCATTTTATTGGACAAAAACATTTTGTTGTGATACAATATAATAGAATGTCGTGATACGATAAAAATATGCGACGTCGATTTTCGGAGCAAATATGAGTAAACCGCTTGTAGCAGTAGTCGGCAGACCTAATGTGGGCAAGTCAACATTTTTTAATAGGATCTGCGGCAAAAGAATATCTATAGTAAAAGACGTTCCGGGTGTCACCCGTGATCGTATATATGCCGATGCCGAATGGTGCGGATATACTTTTACGCTTATCGATACGGGCGGTATCGATTATGGTTCTGATGACGTAATGTTTAAGCATATAAGAAAACAAGCCGAAGCTGCGGTAGAACTTGCGGATGTGATTTTGTTTTTTGTAGATGGCAAGCAAGGGTTGCTTGCTTCGGATATGGACATCGCGAACTACCTTCGAGCGTCCAAAAAGCCTGTGGTGCTTGCAGTCAATAAGCTTGACAACAACGAAACGGACAACTTATATGATTTTTATTCGCTCGGACTCGGGGATCCCATATCCATATCTGCGGAGCAGGCAAAGGGGCTCGGAGATCTTCTTGACGAAGTAGTAAAGTATTTCGACAGAATAGAAGAAGATAGCTCTATAGGTATAAAGATTGCCGTCGTAGGTAAACCAAATGTAGGCAAATCTTCAATTGTCAATAAGATTTTGGGTTATGAGAGGGTCATTGTAAGCGATATTGCCGGGACTACTCGTGACGCTGTAGATACGCCGCTTAAACGTGGCGATAAAGAATATACTTTGATAGATACTGCCGGCTTGAGAAGAAAAAGGGGAATTGAACTCGATTCGGTCGAGAGCTATTCGGTCATGCGCTCGATAGCCGCGATAAAGCGAGCCGACGTTATACTGGTGGTATTCGATGCATCTGACGAAATTTCCGAGCAAGATATCCGTATTGCCGGTATGGTGCATGAGGAAGGCAAACCCAGCGTCATAGTAATGAATAA
The DNA here is from genome assembly GCA_947627075.1 of uncultured Clostridia bacterium. Classification (GTDB taxonomy): domain Bacteria; phylum Bacillota; class Clostridia; order Christensenellales; family Pumilibacteraceae; genus CAG-552. Next base: position 6,204 of record CANQUR010000005.1, on the reverse strand, counting down.
GTGGGATATTGTCGAAAAGGATACTCATACGGTGGAAAAATATAAAAAAGATCTCGACAATAAGCTTGCTTTTATGAGCTATTATGAGCCTATATTTGTTTCCGCGCTTTCCGGTCAGAGGATCGATAAGATTTTCGATCATATCGATAAAGTTTATGAAAATTCGTCACGTCGTATCTCGACGGGAGTGCTCAACGATGTTATAAGAGAGGCCGTTGCGCTTAACGAGCCTCCGTCTCCAAGCGGAAGAAGATTAAAGATCTTATATGCAACGCAAGCGGCAGTAAACCCTCCAAAAATCGTGATATTCGTTAATGACGAAACGCTTTTGCATTTTTCATACAGAAGATATATGGAAAACAGTTTGAGAAAGGCATTTGATTTTTCGGGCACACCTTTGCAAATAGTTTATAACGACAAAAAGGAAGAATGATGGTTTACTATATTATAGCTACAATTGTTATATGTTATCTTTTGGGCAGTGTAAATAGTGCGCTTATAATCAGCAAATTAAAAAAGGGTGATATAAGAAAATGCGGAAGCGGCAATCCCGGCGCAATGAATATGTTCCGTAATTACGGCTTCAAATTCGGATTGCTTACGCTCGTGCTTGATGCGATAAAGGGAGTTCTTGCTTGCCTTATTGGCTGGTTTATTGTCGGTGGATTTTCTTTTAACGGAACCATTCTCGGCAAATACATAGGTGCCATAAGCGTAATAATAGGGCATATTTTCCCCGTATTTCTTAAATTCAAGGGCGGAAAGGGTATTGCTTCGACAATAGGCATATGCTTTATGATAAGTCCAATAGTGGCTCTTATTTCACTTGTTGCGGGTTTTCCCGCTTGCTCTCGACGCATATTATTTGGCATCAACGAATTTTATGCAAAACTTGCCTTGCATAGTGATCGTTTTCATTATTTACTGTATGACTTTATGGGCTCACAGAACAAATCTTATGCGATTGTTTTCGGGGACCGAAAACAAGACCGACCTGTTCAAGAAACTTAAGGGCAAGATAAAAAAGTCTCATAGCGAATAAAAACAAAATTATTTCATATTTTCTGCATCCTCGCATATAAATTAGTATTAAGTTTTGGAGGATGCTTTTTATTTATGGAAGAATTCGATATCTACAAGGATATTAGCGAGCGTACGGGCGGTGACATATATATAGGGGTGGTGGGACCTGTTCGTTCCGGAAAATCTACCTTTATAACAAATTTTATGGAAAAATTGGTCCTTCCCAATGTTGCCGATGAAAATGTCAAAGCGAGAATGAAGGATGAATTGCCGCAAAGCGCGTCGGGAAAGACCATTATGACTACACAACCTAAATTCGTTCCCGCCGAGGCTGTGCCCATTTTGCTCGAAGATAATGCAACGGTCAGAGTCAGAATGGTAGACTGTGTAGGATATATGATAGACGGTGCCACCGGGCATATGGACGGTGATACCATGCGCATGGTAAAGACTCCTTGGGACGACGCCGAAATTCCTTTCGAACAAGCTGCGGATATAGGTACAAAAAAGGTCATAACAGATCATTCGACTATAGGCGTAGTTATGACCAGCGACGGTTCCATAGCTACAGAACTTCCGCGTAAAAGCTATGAAAAAGCAGAGGAACGTGCCGTGGCCGAGCTTACAGGGTTAAATAAGCCGTTTGTGGTTGTACTGAATTCCACCGTGCCGGAAAGCGAAGAAACAAAAAAATTGGCATCGGCGCTTTCGGAAAAGTATTCCGCGTCCGTAATACCTTTGGATGTTTTGCATTTGTCCGAAGATGATATAATAAAGCTTTTTAAAACTATACTTTTCGAATTTCCTTTAAGGGACGTAGAACTCGAGATAAATCATTGGATGCAAGCTTTGCCCATGGATAACGAGATCATAAGTGAAATAATAGCTCTTGTAAAATCTCAAGGTGAAGGCATGAAGAAAATGTCCGATTACGATAAATTGTCAAAGGTTTTTGAAGGTAATACTCATTTCAAATCGTTCGATGTGTCGAATATCCAGCTCGGAAAAGGAAAGATAACCTATAATATCGAAGCGGATCCCGATCTATTTTACGAGGTGCTCAGCAATGAATGCGGAATGGAATTTAAGGACGATTTCGAGCTTATGGCAAAGATAAAAGAACTTGCCGCCGCCAAAACACAATATGATAAATTAAAAGCTGCGCTTGACGACGTTAGAGAGAACGGTTATGGAGTAGTCCCGCCTTCGCTTGACGAAATGACTCTCGACGAACCTCAAATAGTCAAGCAAGGAAGCAGATATGGTGTAAAGCTTCGCGCGACTGCGCCGTCGTTGCATATTATGCGTGTGGATATCGAATCCGAAGTAAGCCCTATAGTGGGAACGGAGCAACAAAGCGAAGATCTTGTCAAGTCGTTGCTTGCGCAATTTGAAAACGATCCAAAGGGAATATGGCAAACCAATTTATTCGGCAAATCCTTGCATATGCTCGTAAATGAAGGGCTTAACAACAAGCTTACGGCAATGCCGGAAGATACTCAGAGAAAAATGCGTCGAACCTTGTCGAGAATTATAAACGAGGGAAAGGGAGGCATTATTTGCATACTGCTTTGAAATAAAGAAATTTATCTTTTTGTTAGGAAATGATTTTTTTCTGAAAAATATATTAAAATATAACCGCACAGGATATGTGCGGTTAAAATTATTTTAGGAGAGATGATCATGAAGTACAAAGAATGGATGGATGTATGGCTTCGGAATTATGTTAAAATGAGCACAAAAAGAAGGACTTATGAGCATTATGAAGATACGGCAAGGTTGCATATATTGCCATTGATCGGCGAATATGAGATGGATGAACTTTCGCCCTTGTTGCTTCAGAAGTATGTAAATTTTTTGCTCGAAAGCGACAATAAAATGACTCATAAGGGACTTTCTCCAAGCACGGTAAACGTTATAATAACGATCATCAAAGAATCATTGAGGTCGGCGGCTTTGCTTGGCTATAAAAAGAATATCGATTTGGATAATTTGCGTAGACCTCAATGTATAGGTAAAAAAATCGAGTGCTTTACGTTAGCCGAACAAAAGGCTATAGAAGAAGCAGTTATGCGAGAGAAAAACGATAAATATTTCGGTATTATCCTATGCCTTTATACTGGCTTGCGTATAGGCGAGTTGCTCGCATTGACTTGGGCGGACATTGATTTTGAAAAAGGCATCTTAAGCATAAATAAAACGTGTCATGACGGTTACATCAATGGAAAGCGGTATCGCCTTATAGATACACCCAAAACCAAATCATCAAACAGATCGATCCCGATACCATACAAGTTGATCCCTATGATGAAAAGGATATATAAAAACAGTATTACGGATCATATAATATCCAATCGCGGAAAAATAGTCTTTGTGCGAAGTTATCAAAATATGTTTTCAAGATTGCTCAATAGGCTTAATATACCGCATAAAGGTTTTCATGCGTTACGTCATACTTTTGCAACGAGAGCGATAGAATGCGGTATGGATGTAAAATGTTTATCCGAGATCCTCGGACATAAAAATCCATCTTTAACGCTCAGTTTATACACTCATTCTATGTTTGAATACAAAAGCGAAATGATGAATAGGCTTGGAGACCTGTTATAAATTAAAGAAAAACATTGAATTTTTATGCGTACAACAATAATTTGATTTGAAATGCATGATTTTTTTATGAAAAATCATTGACATACTTTTATTTCAGGCGTATAATTAATTTGTATTACAATACAAAAGAAAAACGGAGGTATCGATGAGTAAGAAAAGTAAAGGCTTTACATTGGTTGAGCTTGTAATTGTTATAGCGGTAATAGGCATTTTGGCAGCCGTGCTTATTCCTTCATTTGTAAGCGTTATTAATGACGCGAATGAAACGGCTGCGCAGGTGGAGGGCGAAAAACTTCGAGCGCAAATAATCAAGAAATATTTGGATTTCGACGCTTTTTGCACCAAATACGAAAGTGAAAAGGCAGAATGCCTCAAAGGCAACATGTTGACAATAGGCGAAGTCGTAATAGAATTATTTTCCGCAACCGAAGAGGATAGTATAAAAGTAGACAAAGCAAAGAAAGAACTGATTTACAGAACTAAAACCGACTACCGAGTCACCATAACTGCGAATGAAGTTGTAGTTGAAAAGGGCAAAGAATTAGAATAAGTCTAATAAAGAGTCGAAATTATTTTGACAGGTCTTATGAATATTCCGCTAAAGAGAATTCTTATTATTTTTGTGAAGGATCTAATTTAGAAAAAAGATAAGAACCAAAATCGGATTTGATAGAAAACCGTTTCTGAAGTAATAGCGCTTCAAAAGCGGTTTTTTGTTATACGAAGCCATGTCATTGCGTTTGGTTTTTTTATTTTATATTCTCTTTACGTCTTTGGCATTACGAATAATTTTTCGAGCATAACAGATATTAAGATAGAGGCTGATATGAGAAAGATAGAGCGCAACACTAATCCCTTTATAAACGAAGAAGAAAAAGAGATTTTGATAAGGAGAAAAGATGGAGAAAAGTAAACGCAATCAACGATATGAAAATTACGTGGCTTCGGTTACGCCACAAACAGGCACATGGCATTCACTGTGGAATTCATTTTGGATAGGCGGCATTACTTGCGTATTGGCGCAAGGAATAGGTGACCTGTATTACAGATTATTTCCGCATCTCGGTAAAGATCTTATCGTCAACTATACGTCTATGACTATAATAGCGTTGGCAATATTGTTTACGGGCTTTGGATTTTTCGATGTGATTGCTCGCAAGGGCGGAGCGGGCTCGTTTTTGCCGATAACCGGGTTTGCCAATGCAATGGCAAGTGCGTCTATGGAATTCAAGACCGAAGGTTTGATCATGGGCACATCGGTAAAAATGTTTACCGTAGTCGGCCCGGTAATAGTCAACGGCATAGTATGGTCTGCCGTGGCGGGCATGGTAAATCTTTTGCTGTCGGGAGGGGTATGATGAGTATACGAACCTTGCATAAAGGAGAATCGGGCGTATTCCTTACAAATACACGCATTACGGACAAGATAGGGTCAAAGCCCGCGCAAACGATTATTTACAAAAATCCTCCGCATATCATCGGCAGAATGACGGTGGTGGGAACAAAAGAGGGAAAAGGCCCGCTCGGCAAATATTTTCACAGAGTTTTAAGCGATGATAAAATGGGAGAAAAGACCTTTGAAAATGCCGAAATAAAGATGCTGACTACGGCGATCGACGGTGCCGTGGACAATGCCGGATTAAAGGCCAAAGATGTGGATCTGATAATTTCGGGCGACCTTTTGAATCAAGTCACGACATCTAACTATGTTGCCAGGCAATATCATGTCCCTTATCTCGGAGTTTATTCGGCTTGCTCCACAATGACGGAGGCTCTTAATCTTGCATCGACATTTATAAGCGCGGGACATTTCGATAATGTTCTTTGTTCGACCGCAAGTCACTTCGCTACCGCAGAAAGAACATATCGATATCCGCTCGAATACGGATGTCAACGTCCACCGTACGCTCAATGGACGGTGACGGGAGCGGCTTGTACCGTCTTGTCGTCGGATGGAATAGGACCGAAAATCACCATGGGCGCGGTAGGCAGAGTAGTGGATTTCGGCACGACCGACCTTAATAATATGGGTGCTGCCATGGCTCCGGCGGCTATGGATACAATGGTGGCGCTTTTTAGGGAAACGGGAAGCGAGCCGAAGGATTATGACCTTATAATAACAGGCGATCTCGGCAAGCTCGGCTCGGATATTTTACGCGATCTTATGATGGAGCAAGGATATTATTTGGGACAGCGTTATATCGATTGCGGCAATATGATGTACGACGTGTCGCAGCATTGTTATCAAGGCGGTAGCGGAGCTGCTTGTAGCGCGACGGTGTTTAATTCTTTTGTTATAGATAAAATGCTTATGGGGGAATATGAACGTGTGGCATATTTTGCGACGGGTGCGCTTATGAGCACTCAAAGTTGCTATCAAGGAGAAACCATTCCATGTATTTCCCATGCGGTCGTAATAGAGAGGTGAATTATGGATCCGATAATAGATAAACTTTTGGTGTATTTAATTGTATTTGCGGTAGGCGGTGGGCTATGTGCCATAGCGCAGTTATTGATAATCAAAACCAAATTGACGCCTGCGCGCATATTGGTAATATTTTTGCTTGTGGG